>NZ_JBNGOX010000031.1:0-73345 GCF_050589785.1 Carboxylicivirga caseinilyticus
TCCCTTTTAGGGGAGGTTTGGTGGGGTATAATGAAAGTAAAGTTACAATTTGAAAGATTCCTTATTTGCAGAATCACTTTTTGGACACCCTCTTCTTATTAATGCTTATTCTTCTTTGTGAAGCCATAAAACGGCTGCATCTTCGGTAGAAAAATGTTCACGTTTAAGCCGGTTTGTTTTGGGCATCCATGAGTAAAGCATTGTGTATGCAGTAGCTTTAGGATCTTCAACAACAAATGCTGTACGAATGGTTTTTACATTCAAGGTCATCTTTTCAGCCAGATTTGATAATTTACTTATTTCTTCCAAATGCAGGAAAACATTGGCATCACGTAAGTCATATAATATCTTAACGTTAGCCGGTAAATTATCCAACTGAGAAAAGTCTTCCAAAAAACTCACCAGATCTTTAAAATAAATATCTTTCGTTGGTGTAACATGAAGTATGCCATCAATATATGCGTATGTAATCATTGCCCAATTTATCCTTTTTTATTAAGCCAGATCTTAAATTCTGATGATGTTAAGATAGCATTTAGTATGTCAATAGTAGTTTGTCCGGGCAAATCTTTTAAAAATTTTTCAATATCCTGCTTCGAAGTCTTTGAATCCGTAATTAAAGCTTTCAGTTTCTTCGATGCTGCTCCTGTCAGTTCATCTTCAAAAGGTAACCATACAAAACTTAAATTTTTATCATTGTCTGTTTGATCGGTACTTAAATCACTAATTTCAAGTTCTTTTATGATGATGTTAAGAATGCTTTTACATTCGGTTTTAACGGGATCGGTTACACCTGATTCATCTCTAAGAACCCAACTATTGTATTCGTAATTGATTTTCTCAATAGTTTTAAGATGCGGTGAATTTATACCAAAACACGCTTCTATGACTAATGCTGTGGCTTTTTTCCATGAATTAAGATCAAAGCTTTTTTGATCTATCAAAAGCAATTGTTCTTTAAGTAGTGATAGGTATGTTTCTTTACTCGCCATATTAGCAAATTTAATTTTTTTAGGTCTAGCTTACCTAAATTTAGTATTTATATATATGATGAGGAAATAAAATGGTTGATTGTTTTTGATAATATAAGCTATATTAGAGGTAATCATAAAGTTTAATAAGGTGAAAAGCTGGGTGAGTTAATGGTAAACTTGAGTGGTCTCGATCCTGAAATTACTATAAAATTGTTTATTTAGGAGACTCATGCAACCGAAAAGAATATATAGTTCGACATAGTAAATCTGATTGTCTGGGTTCATCTGCTAAGTTGCTTTTGGAAGATGAAACAGTAAATGAAAAGGTTCTACCAATAAATATTGATGGAATTAAAATTGAAACTTGTTTTAATAGTGCAGATATTTATGGCGTAGCAGATGAACTAAGAAGTTTGGGTTTTGAAGTTAAACCGATGGGTTTACCTGTTACTCAGCGTCTGAAAGAGGGATGTGAACAACTGAATTTCTAAGAAAAATGGCACTGAATGTCAGCACCATTTTAAGAAAATTGTAACACGGAATTATTTACTCAAATTGAGCAATTGTATTTTTAATGATAGCAATAGCTTCGCGCAGTTGCTCTTCATTAATAACTAATGGAGGTGCAAACCGAATAATATGTTCATGTGTTGGTTTTGCAATCAAACCATTTTCTTTCATAGCAACACACACATCCCAAGCTGTTTTACCATTTTTAGGTTTGATTACAACAGCATTTAATAATCCTTTACCTCTAACCAACTCGATCATGTCGGATTGAATACTGCTCATTTCTTCACGGAAGATTTTGCCCAGTCGCTCTGCATTTTCAGCCAATTTTTCATCTTTAATAACTTGTAAGGCTGCAATAGCTACTTTACATCCCAAGGGGTTTCCTCCGTAGGTTGAACCATGTTCACCAGGTTTAATTACCAACATAATATCATCGTCGGCAAGAACTGCTGAAACAGGAAATACTCCACCTGAAATGGCTTTACCAAGAATTAGAATGTCCGGACGTACATCTTCATGGTCACATGCCAGTAGTTTACCGGTTCTTGCTATTCCTGTTTGTACTTCATCAGCCATGAAAAGTACATTTTTTGCCTTACACATTTCGTAGGCTTTCTTCAGGTATCCACTATCTGGGACAAATACACCTGCTTCACCCTGAATAGGTTCAACCAAAAAACCTGCTACATTAGGATCTTCCAGTTCTTTAGCCAGAGCATCCAGATCATTGTATGGAACTGTAACAAAACCTGGAGTGTACGGACCAAATCCCTTGTAAGAATCTGGATCAGTTGACATGGATATAATAGTAATGGTGCGTCCGTGGAAATTGTTGGCACATACTATTATTTTAGCCTGATTTTCAGGAATACCTTTTTTGTCGTAAGCCCATTTTCTGCAGAGTTTCAGTGCTGTCTCATCTGCTTCGGCACCTGTATTCATGGGTAATACCTTGTCATATCCAAAATAGTTGGTGATATACTCTTCAAACTCGCCTAAAACACTACTGTAGAAGGCTCGTGATGTTAGAGTTAAAGACTGTGCCTGATCAGTAAGTGCTTTAATGATTTTTGGGTGACAGTGTCCCTGGTTTACTGCAGAATACGCTGACAGAAAATCGAAATATCTTTTCCCTTCTACATCCCAAACAAATACACCTTCACCTTTTTCAAGCACAACGGGAAGTGGATGATAGTTATGTGCGCCATATTTGTCCTCCCTTTTGATATAGTCTGCAGGAGTCATGTTATTGGTCATAATCTTAGATTTTAATTCAGTTTAACTTCTTCTTAGGTAGGTAACAAATATAAATTATTAGCCGAATATTCAATGCTTTAAAAAACTGAGTTTTATCACTTATAGCTGTCTGTTTGCTAACTTTATTTTTTATTGAATGTTATAAAGGTGAGATATAAGATTTTGATGTAACATAGTTTTGATAAGCCACACATTTATTTTTGAAAATAAAATTGAATCATAAAGATTGTTGCAATTATCCTCTACCTTCAAACTATTAATTACATTTATGCGATAAAAATTTATTATTCAAGATGATTCTTCAGGGAACACTGGTAAATATAGTAGCGGTACTCATTGGAAGTACGATTGGGATGGTCGTAGGATCAAGATTACCACAACGAGTTGTGAAAAGTGTTTTTCAGGCAATAGGTCTTTTTACCATCGTAATTGGTATTGTCATGGCATTAAAAGGATCTGAAATGCTGGTGATCGTTTTTAGTCTGATAATCGGAACAATAATTGGTGAACTGTTGCGAATAGATGAAAGCACAGAACGTATGTCGGCCAAAATAAAAAGAATTCTTAAGGTAGGGAATCCTCATTTTTCTGAAGGGCTGATTACCTCATTTCTACTTTTCTGTATGGGGGCAATGACAATACTTGGAGCTATAGATGAAGGTTTGGGTAACGGCTCAGAAATTCTGTTTACAAAATCAATGATGGATGGATTTTCATCTATGGCCCTGGCTTCTGTAATGGGAGTAGGAGTGACATTTTCAATTGTTCCCATGCTCATCTATCAGGGGGGAATTACATTATTGGCCTATTGGCTTGGAGATTTTATGGCTCAGCAAATAATTTCTGAACTAACTGCTGTTGGAGGTATTTTGCTAATTGGATTAGGAATTAATATATTAGAAATAAAACAACTGAAGATAATGAATATGTTACCTGCATTATTGCTGGTAATTTTATTTACATGGATAAAAATTTCTTACTTTCCGAATTAAAGAAAAAAGCAACGTGGAGAAAAATACAAAGCTCTTATTAATTGATATGTTTGAGAAATGGGCCGGAGAAGAGGCCCGTTCGTTTATTATGTTGCCACCATCCGGCTCTTATCGCGAGTATTACAGAATTTCAGGCAGGGAAAAATCTGCTATGGGCGTATATAATTCTGATCAAAAAGAAAATATAGCGTTTATAGAGTTTTCTAATCATTTCCGTCAGCAAGGGCTTTCGGTACCTATGATTTATGGTCAGGATTTAAATCATAATGTTTACCTGCAGGAGGATCTGGGTGATATTACACTTTATGCTTTTTTGCAGGGTATAAGAAAAGGTAATGATTTTCCGGAGGATTTAACGGCTTTTTATAAAAAGACTTTGAAGAGTTTAATTCGTTTTCAGATAGATGGAAATGATGGATTGGATTATGACAACTGTTACCCGCGCAAAGCATTTGATAAGCAGTCGATGCTTTGGGATTTACATTATTTCAAATATTACTTTTTAAAACTGGCCCGTATTCCTTTTGATGAACAATTGTTAGAGGATGATTATCATCACCTGATAAAATTCCTGATGGAAGCAGATCAGGATTACTTTTTATATCGCGATTTTCAGTCGCGTAATGTTATGGTAGTGGATGATGAACCCTGGTTTATTGATTATCAAGGGGGGCGAAAAGGAGCCCTTCAATACGATGTAGCTTCACTACTTTTTGATGCTAAGGCAGATATTCCAAATGAAGTCAGAAAAGAATTGTTCGACTTTTACATTGATGAATTAAGCAAGGTTAAAACTATTGATAAGGATTTATTCAAAAAGCATTATTACGGATATGTATTGATTCGTATCATGCAAGCAATGGGTGCTTATGGTTTCAGGGGATTTTACGAAAAGAAGGAGCATTTTCTGAAAAGTATTCCTTATGCTATTGAAAATCTAAAATATTTGCTATCAATTATTGATTTTAAAGAAAAGATGCCGACGCTATTTGCGGCATTAACCAATGTGACCGAGTCGGAGGAATTAATTAATATCTCTCAGGATAAAGAAATGCTTACAGTCAGGGTTACCAGCTTTTCGTATAAAAGGGGAATTCCTGTTGATATTTCGGGTAATGGTGGTGGTTTTGTGTTTGATTGCAGAGCTATACATAATCCGGGCAGGTATCCTGAATATGCCGATAAGACAGGTAAAGATGAAGAAGTGATTGCCTTTTTCGGTAAAGAGCCAGAGATGGCAGCTTTTTTAAACGATGTTTATTCAATAGTTGATAAATCTGTAGAGAAATATATCGCTCGTGGATTTAAACATTTAATGGTAAATTTTGGTTGTACAGGTGGACAACATCGATCAGTTTTTAGTGCTGAACAATTAAGTGCACATTTACTTAACAAATACAAGGTGAAAGTTGAGTTAAAGCACGTTGAACAGGATATGAAGCGTAAATAACCAAAAAAATGTCTAAAACAAAGTGTAAGGATAAGAATGAACCTAATAAGGTCAAAGATTCTCACAAGTATCAATGTAAAAAATGTGGGGCCAGTTCAAAAAAAGAAGATAAACTGTGTAAGCCCCGCAAAATAAAAGCAGATGCTTAATTTGTGTACCTTTGATCAGTAAATTATTTTTATTGACATAGGTATTCAAAAAACAGATACTGCATGAATGCGATGATTTTTGCTGCAGGTTTAGGAACACGCCTGCAGCCTTTAACAAATAATACGCCAAAGGCATTGGTTGATTTTAGAGGTAAGCCATTGTTGTGGCACGCTATAAGTAATGTAATTGATGCTGGTGCTGAGCGAATTATAGTAAATGTGCATCATTTTGGACAGCAGGTAATAGATTATCTAAATAGTAACCAATGGGAGGCGGAAATTATTATATCAGATGAATCAGAATTATTACTTGATACCGGTGGCGGTTTGGTAAAAGCTAAGTCGTTGTTTATACCTGAAAAGCCCGTTTTGATTCAAAATGCTGATATTTTACTTTCAACTAATATTAAAAAGTTTATACATTCGCATAATAAAGCAGGAAACAGCGCAAGCTTAATGGTGAAAAAGCGGGAGACATCACGTTATTTATTATTTGACGAAGGATTTAATTTATCTGGATGGGAGAATACAGTATCCGGAGAGGTTATTAAAGTAAATGATGTAAAGGTTAAACATAAATTAGGTTTTTGTGGTGTTCATCTGATAGAACCTGACCTTATTAAAGCTATGGGAGAGGAAAGACCATTCTCTATTGTGAAAGCATACCTGAGTTTGGCTGATAAATATAAAATTGGTGGTTATCAAATAAGCGAGGGTGATAAATGGTTTGATGTAGGCACCGTTAATAAATTACATGAAGCAAATTTAAAATTCTAATCATGACGAATCAAGACTCGAAAACTAAGGCCAGTAATCCGTTTGAAGAATTTATTAGTTTTTTAACCAGTGGTAGTGCATTATTAATGTTGGCTACATTTGCTGCAATTATTTGGGCTAACATAAGTCATGAGAGTTATGACCATTTTTGGCATAGTTTGTTTACTATCGAGTCAGAAATTTTTGATATACGTTTAGGACTTCAACATTGGGTTAATGATGGTCTTATGGCTATTTTCTTTTTTGTTGTTGGTCTTGAAATTAAACGCGAATTTCTTGCCGGAGAGCTAAGTTCATTAAAGCAGGCATCATTGCCGATATTTGCCGCTATAGGTGGAATGATTATACCCATTATTTTTTATTTTTCTTTTGGTTTTGAAGGTGGAGCTGCCGATGGCTGGGGTATTCCAATGGCTACTGATATAGCTTTCTCGCTCGGTGTTTTAGCTTTATTAGGTAAACGGGTTCCTTTAGCTCTAAAGGTTTTTTTAACTGCGTTAGCTATTGTAGATGATTTAGGTGCTGTGTTGGTTATTGCTATATTTTATGGTGGAGATCTTAACTGGACTTATTTGATGATTGCCGCCGGTCTTTTAATTATTTTGGTAATTGCAAATCTCAGAAATATACAGAATTTAAAGTTATACACTTTTGTAGGATTCATCATTTGGTACTTTTTCCTAATGTCAGGAGTTGATGGCCCAGGTTCAGGAATTCACTGTACGATTGCAGGTGTGTTAATTGCCTTTACTATTCCGGCACGTCCAAAGGTAAAGGTGGATGAATTTGTTTCTAGAATTAGTTCTGGTTTGCAACGTTTTTCCAATACTGAAAGGAGTTCTAATTATCGGGTGTTGACTGATGAACAGTTATATGCTATTAATGATGTTGATTATAGTGTAAATAAGGTACAAAGCCCATTGCAACGTTTAGAGCATCAGTTTCATGGATTTATAGGAGTTTTTGTTTTGCCAGTTTTTGCCTTATCTAATGCGGGTGTGAGTTTGTTTACTCATGAGGGTGGAGAAGAGGTTTTTACTTCCTTATCGTTAGCGATTGCCTTTAGCCTGGTTTTTGGTAAAGCCATTGGTATAACACTTTTTTCATGGCTTGCTGTACGTTTAGGCTTTGCTGTAAAACCTAAGAGTTCATCTTGGTTGTCTTTTCTTGGATTAGCACTTTTAGGTGGTATTGGTTTTACCATGTCTATCTTTATAGCATCATTAGGGTTTAGTGATGCCCCGGGATTACTTAATCAGGCAAAAATTGGTATTTTTGTTGGTTCTATAATTGCTGGGTTTGCCGGGTATTTTATTCTGAAAGTTTCGCTAAAGAAGGATGAAGAAAGAGTATAAAACTTAAGAAATTATTTAAATACTGTTTAAGGGTGCTTTCATAAGTACCCTTTTTTTATCTTTATAATCTAATGGTAAATCTTAACCCTAATGAATGAATCTGTTATTGTACTAAAAGGATTACGAAAATCCTATGGTAAAGGCTCCGAACGAAAAGAAGTTTTAAAAGGGATTGATCTCGAGATTAAAGGTGGTCAGATTATTGGATATATTGGTCCAAACGGTGCCGGTAAAAGCACAACTGTCAAAATTCTTTGTGGATTATTGAAGGATTTTGAAGGTGAAATTTTAGTTAATGGTCTTGATCTCAAGCAAAATGAGATGGAGATTAAGCGAAAAATAGGCTATGTTCCCGAGACTTCTGCTCTTTATGAAACACTTACGCCCAATGAATATCTTGGTTTACTGTCTACTCTATTTGAAATTCCTGAAGATAAAACAAAAGAAAGGATAGAAAGTCTTCTTAAGTTTTTTGGTATGTCGGAGCATGCCAATCAACGAATGGATTCCTTTTCAAAAGGAATGCGTCAGAAAATCTTAATTATAGCTGGTGTTATTAATAATCCTGAAATTCTTTTTCTGGATGAGCCACTGTCTGGACTGGATGCCAATTCTGTTATCCTGGTGAAAGAGATGCTGACAAAGCTGGCTGCTCAGGGAAAAACCATTTTCTACAGTTCGCATTTAATGGATGTTGTAGAGAAAATTTCAGACCGCATTGTACTGATTAATGAAGGTGTAGTAATAGCCGACGGTACTTTTGAAGAGTTGAAGCTTGATAATTCTTCGTTGGAACAGGTTTTTGCCCGACTTACTGGTAGTACCGAAAATGTAGAAGAGACTAATGCATTATTCGAATCTCTTAATTAAACAGCAATGATTAAGAAGTTTATATTAGTACCACTCTTGAAGGTTTTAGGTGTGAATGCAGATCACTTTTTTGCTTTGTATTCAATAAAGATGAAAATGGATTTTCGTCGTACGCCTAATAGTCTGCAAACATCAGGTAAGAAGCAAACCTTTGGAAAACAGATTTTTCTTTATGGATTAATCGGTTTAATGATGCTGCCAATGATGTTTACATTAAACGACCCTATAGTTGCATATTCATTGTTTTTTGCTGTTATTATGGTTATGACCGGATCAACCATGTTGGTGGAGTTTACCAGTGTTCTCTTTGACGAAAATGAGAATTACATATTACTGTCACGTCCGGTTTCATCACGAACCTTATTAGTGACAAGGTTAGCTCATATCATGACTTATATTTCAATCATAACCTTTTCGTTAAGTATACCTGTTTCAGGTTTTGTTGTGATAAAACATGGAATTAGTGCGATACCTTTTTTAGTAAGTGTTTTTCTGGCATCTTGGTTTACCTTGATGATAGTGGTTGGTTTTTATATGTCAATGGCTAAACTCGTTAATGGTGAAAGGTTTAAGGATATTATTAATTACATTCAGATAGGGCTGACAATTGTAATAATTGGAGGTTACCAAATTTTACCAAGAATCTTTGATATTGAAGGAATAGGCGAAATTACTCTCTCTATGACCTGGTGGACATATTTAATACCACCAGTTTGGTTTGCCGGCCTGGCTGATTTATTTCGTTCTGGGTTGGATATAAATAATGTTATCCTGTCAATATTGGCATTATTGGTTTCAATTGTTGGGGCTGTTGTATTAATACGATTACTTTCTAATGATTTTGATACTGTATTAAGCCAAAATAGTGTTTTCAGTGGTAAGAAGGAGAAAATAAAAAATGTTGAAGGAAAAAGAAGTGGCTATTTGAAATGGTGGAGTAATATTGTTTGTGTTTCTCATATGGAAAAGAAAGGATGGGAATTTGCCAATAATGTTACTAAACGCGATCGTAAGTTTAAACAACAAGCCTACCCTTCTATAGCTTATGCAATTATAATAGCAGTTGTAATGTTGATACCATCAATGAAAAATATGGATAATTTCTGGGTTGAATTAGCTTCTTCTCAAAAATATCTGGGTTTAATATTTGTTGGAGTAGTGAGCATTGTAACAGTGAGCCTTCTTTCTTTTTCAAATACTCCACAGGCATCATGGATTTATAATATTCCTGAAATTAAAAATGTAAATCATCTGCATTCGGGTGCTTTGAAGTTGTTGATATTTAAGTTTTTTGTACCTGTGTATTTTTTTCTAAGTATGCTGGTGTTTTATATATGGGGTGTTAAAGAAGTTGTGTATATATTAATTGGTGCTTCCGCTAATCTATTATGGGCGGTAGCCGGGATTACCATTCAAAAACAACCTTTACCATTTTCAGTTCATTATGACTCCATGAAAAAAGGTGGTTATACTGCAAGGATGATCTTTACAATGATTATTACTGGCGCTATTATAGGTATAGTTTTTGGATTGACTTATCTACCATTTTTTGTTTCGCTGGTTGCGTTATTTATTATAATGAGTTTAATTCCTTTTTCTTACAGTAAAATCAGAAACAGGAAAAAATTACCAAGTGTTGTCACTTAGTTAATAGACAAAGTCATCACAATGGCCAAATGATTAATAATACAGGTCAATTATTGCTTTGATCTTTTTTATATTTGTTGTTAATTTGGTGGATTATGGATATTGCGTTAGAAAAGAGAATTGCCCAAAATATAGGAGCTCAAAGAATTATCCGACAAGAAGTGATCCAGAATTTATGGAGTGGTTATGGTGAAATTGTTCGCTATAAAGTTGAAGGAGCAGATAAGGAAAGTATTATAGTGAAGCATGTTAAGTTGCCTGACTCAACAAAGCATCCTAGAGGCTGGAATACTGATTTCTCACATCAACGCAAAGTGAAATCATATGAAGTTGAAACGCATTGGTACAAGTACTATAGTGTGGGATGCCGTATAGATTGCAAGGTGCCGGAGTGTTATTATAACGAAGAGTTGGAGAATGAAGTGCTGATTGTATTGGAGGATTTGGATTTCTCAGGATTTCCATTGCGAAAGCACTCAGTTAATATAAATGAAATGGAAGCATGTTTAAGCTGGCTCGCTTATTTTCATGCAACCTTTTTAAATAAGAAGCCTGAAGGATTATGGGAGGTTGGTACGTATTGGCATTTGGCAACACGTCCCGATGAACTGGAAGTGATGGATGATCCTTTGTTAAGAGAAGCAGCCCCTTTGGTGGATCAGAAATTAAATGATTGTCGCTATAGAACTTTTGTACACGGAGATGCTAAGTTGGCGAACTTTTGTTTTTCTGATACAAATGAAGTGGCGGCAGTGGATTTTCAATATGTTGGTGGTGGTTGTGGAATGAAAGATGTAGCTTACTTTATTGGAAGTTGTATTTATGAAGAAGAGTGTAAAAGATACGAACAACCTTTGCTGAATTATTATTTTAATCAATTAAAGAAAGCGTTGATCGATATAGGAAGCGAAGAAGATGTGGAGGAGCTGGAAAAGGAATGGAGAGATTTATACCCATATGCCTGGACAGACTTTCATCGTTTTTTGAAGGGCTGGAGTCCGGATCACTGGAAACTTAATAGTTATAGTGAAAAAATGGCCCGGAAAGTAATTAAAGAATTAAGAGTGACAATATAATGCAGTTAGACAAGAATCAACTTGAATATTTAAATAATATTGCTAAAGAAGCAGTTGTTGAAGCCGGTAAGATCATTCAAAGTATGGTTCACACCCATAAACGTTTGAATGATAAAAAAGGTGGGCATAGTGTGGCTTCTCAAGTATTAACTGAGGCAGATTTAAAAGCTCAGGATGTTATATTGAAGAAGCTTCAGCCAACGATTGTTGAATTTGATTTGGGATGGTTGGGTGAAGAGTCTGAGGATGATAAAAGTCGATTCAGAAAAGACTACTTCTGGTGTGTTGATCCACTGGATGGAACCTTGGCTTTCACCGAAGGATATCCTGGTTATGCTGTATCTGTTGCACTTATTTCAAAGCAAGGAGATCCGGTTTTAGGAGTTATATATATGCCCTTTACCGATACCTTGGTTTCATCATTGGAACCGTCCTTAACGGTTGCTGAAAATGCTGATAAGAAACTTTGTCTATATTGTGATAAGAGTTTTTTACGACATCCTAAATATTACTTAATCTTCCGTCAGATGGATAACTATGCAAAAAGCATCGGTTTAAGAGGATTTAAAGTGATTAGTGGAGCAGGAGCAGTTGTAAATGCCATTAGTGTATTTCAACATTCTGATGCCTGTTATTTTAAATATCCAAAACCCGGTAATGGAGGAGGAAGTATATGGGACTTTGCTGCTACTGTTGCAATTGGAAATAGTATCTCGGCATGGGTGAGTGACAGTAAAGGTCAAAAGATGGATCTTAACCGCAAGGAATCTGCCTATATGAATCATACCGGTATTTTATATGCTAGTAATAAAGAACTGGCTGAGTTCATTATCAGATTGGGCGAAGAATTATAGGTAGTTAAAAGCAGTAATTTATTTGCTTTGTATTCTAATCTGGTCTTTAATATTGGTTAATATTCATCAATTAGCATATAGATAAATTCGCTGTGGTGTTTATAAACTAACAGACTTATTTCATAAGTTAATAGCTCCTTTTTGTATTCAAACTAACTTCTTGAGCATATAGAACTGCTTTTTATCATACAATGATAAAAAGTAGTATTGTATAGTATAAATAATTGCTTTCATAGAATAAGCATGATGTTTAGCCACTAATGTTCTAAACTTCGGCTTTAAACATCATATTAATCATGATGAAATATAATTATCAACTATGAAACAATTATTAGAAATGAATTTGCTTAAAAAAAGGAATATTTGGATGATTTTGATAATCGCTTTACCAATCATCTCATCCGGACAAGAGACCGAAAAGGGCAAACTGTCTGTTAGTTTGCATGCAGGAACCGGTAATACAATTAATGGTTTCAGATCATCTGATTATAATGGTTTTTCATTTTATGGTATTACAAATCAATTTACGTATGGGTTAGATGTAAGTTATTTTTTGAGTGATAAACATCGTATAAGAATTGGCGCTGGTTACTTGCAGAAATATTACGGATCACAATGGCCCGCAAATTATGATATGAATTATACCAAAGTAACTCTTTATGGTTATGAGTTGAGTTTAAACTATGATTACAAGATTTACCAGAAAGGTAAATTTCAGTTATTCGCATCTCCCGGTTTGATTGGAGAATTTGTTGTAGAGGCAGATTATCAAAACTTTTTAGATAATGGAGATTCAAACTATAAACTGTATAATATTTATCCTCAGGATGAATATCCAACCGAAAATGTTGGTCTTAATCTATCAATGATTTCAAAATATAAACTGACAAATTGGTGTGGCTTAACGCTAACTCCTTATTATAATGTTTTCCTAAAAAGCTATACTGATTCGAATCCTTATCAACGATTTGGAGTTTCATTAGGCGCTGAATTCACATTTTGAAAATTCCTGATCAAATAAGAATACTCTTCTTAAAATCATATTTAAATACGAAAATTAAGGCTTAAGAGTAGATTTCTTCAGAATTTAAAATTGTCTGATGTACTATTGTTGTTTTACGCGGAAGTACCATGTCGAGATAAGCACCCTTGTTGTTGAAAACTCCAAGGGTGACAAATCCTATTTTTTCATAAAGCTTAATGGCTCTTTTATTACTCTTCTGAACACCACCCCATAGATATATATTCCCTTTATTCATCAAGCTATCGATATCGTTCAGAATATATTGTAAAAATTGACAACCAATACCTTTACCCTGATACTCATCAGCAATTGAAGGAGCCAAAGTGATATCATGATAATTTTCAGTAATACCGTATTTCATCAACCTGGATTTTTCATGATCGAGCCAGCCAATTTTAATGATTGAATAGCCAATCAATTTGTTTTTATATCGGGCAGTATATAATCGGTATCCTTTGTTGTTGGCCAAATTATTAATTGCTTCCAAGGTGAAAGGGTGCGGACCAAATTTCTTTTTAGTTAAGAGGCTTAATCCGCATAGATAGGCCAATAATTGTTCGTTATTTTGTTGCTGATGTATTTCAAATAATACGCCTTTCATTTGTATTGGAGATAGTTAAGAGTGTTAAATCTAAAACTATTCTCCAAATTCTGCAATAATACCTCCTGTAATTCTGATTATGTTTGTGTTAGTTTCAATAAGATTATAAACCGATTGAACTTGTCGTAAGGCTGTTTCAAGGTAGGTTCTTTGAGCATTACGATAATCAAATGATGAAATAGCACCATTACGATATTTTTCTGTTGAAATATCCATGTTAATCTGGGCCGTTTCAAGGTTTTCGGTTTGTAACTCATATAATTCTTTACGAACACTATATAAATCATAGTAATCGTATAATTGATTGGTTAAACGAGACTTCATTTCCTCAATCTGTACTTCACCTATCTGTTCCTGAATTTGAGCAATTTCAATGCTACGATTGACCTGGTTTCCGTTAAATAAATTATAGCTGAGCGAAAGATTTAAAATGGCAGAATAAGATCCACTAAATGCGGCAGCTGTTTCACTGGTATTTAGAGCGTCAGGGTAATAGTTACTTGATATTCCGGTGCTTAATGAAAGAGATGGATATCTTGCCGATTTCTCCAAAGCTAAAGCCCTGTCGAGAACCTCTAAGTTAATATATTGATTCTTAAGGGTCTGATTTTCAGTTTCCATCTTATCTTTTAGAGCAGCAAGCTCATATTCCATGGCAACAGGCTCCAGAATGCCGGTATATTCAATATCTGATTCAGGAGGAAGAGCCATTAAATAGGATAATTGTCTTTTGACAGATTTTACTGTCATTTCCTGATTCAGATAATTAGCTCTGTCGGTAAGCCAGTCTCCTTTTGCTTGTGAAACTTCATAGGTCGACCCAACTCCAAATTCAGCTTTATGCTGAATGTAATCATAACGGTCTTTTGAAAGGTTCATAACCGATTCCAGAACTTTTAACCGTTCCATTTCCAACAGAATGGTATTATAACCTAAAATGATTGCCTGTATTGTATTTTCGACTATGACAGCTGCATTGCCACCACTAATTTGTTCTAAATACTGTAATCGGCTTTTTCTGATATTAACAGCAAAACCATCAAATAATAACCAGTTAGCCATTATTGAGCCAGAAAAATATCCTGTTTCATTGGTCTCATTAAAACGGTCATTGAGTGAGTTATTCATGCCTAGGGAAAGGGTGATTGAAGGCCATCTTCCAGCATTTCCCCATGAATTCTGAATCTTCGATACTTCGTAATTCATTTCACCAACCTTAATATCAAAATTGTTGGCAAGTCCAGTTAAGATGGCATCGTTCAATGTCATCTTTTGCTGTGCAACCATCCAATTTGGAGAGAAGGTTAGAATTGCCGTTACGAAAATATATTGGATATAATTTTTCATTGTAAAAATATCGTTTATCTAATCTTGGTTGTCAGGATGTAATTCTAAATCGCGTTTGTGGTATATAATAGCAGGTTCCACTTCTTCGCGGGTAGGCCATACTCCTGTCTTGACCCATTTAATAAAACGCAGCACATCGTTTAGGGCAAAGATTGTAATAGGAAAAACAGTCAGGATAAAAAAGGTTCCGAAGAAAACCCCATAAGCCAATGCTATAGCCATTGGTATTAAAAACTGTGCCTGACGGCTTGTTTCCAGGATAATGGGATATAAACCGATTGTTGTCGTTAATGTTGTTAGAACAATAGGTCTGAAACGTGATATTCCAGCTTCATAAATTGCATTCTGAACCTTATAACCTTCCTTAATAAGAATATTGTATTTCGAGAGAAATACAACTGCATCATTAACAATTACACCTGATAGAGCAACCATACCCCAAACACTTAACATCGAAACTGGTAATCCATGAATAAAGTGTCCCCAGGCAGCACCAATAAAACCCATTGGTACCATCGAAACAATTATCAAGCCCTGACCAGCAGATCTAAAGTGAATCATGATAACAATAATGATTAAAGCAAATGCTGGCAGGAAGAATGATCTCATAGAGGACATGTTTTCCTGAGCGTTTTTTTGTTGTCCCTGATACATGAAAGTAACACCCGGACTATGAGCTAATATGCCAGGCATTATACTGTCGGTTATATAAGTCTGAATTGGGGGTACAGGAGTTGTTGGGATTACTAAATCAGCTGATACACGAATATCTTTCTTTCCGTTGAATCGATTGATGCTTACCGGTCCACGAGTAATTTCATAATCAACCAGTTCTCTTAATGGAAATTCACCCTGAGTAGTTACGATTTTTAGCTTTTCTAACTGGTTAAATTGTTCCCTATCTTGAGGTGGGTAGCGTACCCATACTCTGATTTCATCTTTCCCTTGCTGCAAACGCTGAGCTTGCGCTCCAAAAAAACTGTTTCGTACCTGGTTAAGAATCATAAAGTCAGTCAATCCCAGAAAATATGCTTTAGGTTTAAGTTTGATTTTTATTTCCTGTGCACCTAATGCATTATCATCAACAACTTCGGTTAATTCTGATATCTTTTTTAGTTCTGTTTTTAAGTTTTCCGAAGCTTTCTCCAGAGCTTGTTGATTATTGCCTAAAAGACTGATTTCAATAGGGCTTCCCCAACGATTTCGCCCTGCAACTGTAAATTTATCAGCACCCGGAACTGTTCCGATCTTCTGACGAACACGACTAGCTATATCAAAGCTGGAGATTGGGCTCTTTTCTAAATTACGCAGGTTCACTGAAACATGACCAGCATGTGTTCCTCTTTCCTGACCGCTAAATGATGATCCGGTATTCAGATATGTGTAAATAATAAAATCAGAAGTGTCTTTATATTCTTCCTTAAGTTCTTCGTTTACTTCCCATGCAACCTGCTCAAAATATACCAAAGCATCATAAGTCTGCTTTTCGCCTTCACCCGGAGTAAAGGCAACATTTATATCAAAATCGTCTGGTGGGATACTTGGGAAAAAGGTTGATTTAATTAATTCACCTGCAAATAATCCTGCCGTAATCATTACTGCAAACACTGGGAAAGCCAGAGCTGGAATTCTCCACTTTAAAATAAATGATAACAATCGGCCATACAATCTGTCGCGAAGAAATGAAACCATTTTTTCCAACTGATTACGTACCTTATTACCAAAGCTTACATGATTAGTAGTTCTTTTTAGAATATGAGGCGTACCAATATGTGCGGGTAGAACAAAGAAAGCTTCTATCAAAGAGAATCCTAGACTAAATACCACAACAAATGCCATCTCGAAGAGAAACTCCATATTTCCTTCAATCAGAAATAACGGAATAAAAGCAAGAATTGTTGTTATTACAGAAGTTGTAACCGCCGGTAGTACTTCCATTGTACCTTCAATGGCTGCCTGCATTGGGGTTTTGCCTTTTTCGAAATGACTGAAAATGTTTTCGGCAATCACAATACCATCATCAACAATAATACCGATAACGAGTATCATACCAAACAATGATATCATGTTGATTGTGATGCCATAAAGGTTTGCCATGATAAACATCGCAAGAAAGGCTGCAGGTATACCCCAGGCAACCCAAAGCGAAAGTCGAAAGCTAAGGAACAGAGCCAATACAACAACAACCAGAATTAATCCCATCATTCCGTTTTTATACAAAAGAGATATGCGGGAATTAAGCATTTCCATAAAATCGAAGGAGATGGTTAATTTGGCGTTAGGATATAACTTATTAAACTGATTTGTATATTCATTCAGGTATTCCGATATATCCGCAAGGTCTTCGGTAATTAGTTTGCTAACCATTATACTTATGGCTGGCTTACCATTAAGGTATGACTTGTTTGGAATATCCTCAAATTGTGTTTTAACTTCACCAACATCTTTGATTCGAACCAGACTACCATCTTGTTGAGCTTTAATGACAGTATTTCCGATTATTTCTGTGTTGATAGTACGATTGCGGGATCGAATATAAATCATTCGATCCTCATTCTTTAACATTCCACTCGAAACATCACGATTTGTTCTTGCAATTGTAGTGCTTATTTCATCCAATGTAATGCCATATCTAATAAGGTTTTCTTCCGATATCTCTACTGCAATTTCAGTGGCTGGTATTCCTGATAAGGTAACCTGACTCATCAATCCTGATGCCAGAAAGTCATCTTCAATCTGATAAGCCAGCTTTTTTAACTTCATCAGTTCCATGTTCCCCGACAATCCCAATCGCATTGCAGGTGTCGTGGTTCTTTGTTTGTAAACGATAGGTCGTTCTGCATCAACAGGCATGCTGGTGATACCATCAACAGCATTTTTAACTTCAGTAAGAGTTTCGTCTATGTCGAACTTACCGGTAGTCTCAATGGTTACCCTGGCGCTGTTTTCTGATGAAGTGGATGTTATTTCTTTAATACCGGCAATGCCCCGAATGGCCTCTTCTATTCTTGATGTGATACCTTCTTCCATCTCAATGGGTGAAGCACCCGGATAGGCAACAGTAACAAATATCATTTTAGATTCCCGTTCTGGAAAGAAGGCCTTACTCATTGATAAAAAACTGATTCCACCAGCCAAAATCAGAATTACTACCACGAGGTTAGCGTAGAAAGGATATTTTACAAATGATTCAACTATTTTTCTCATTTCTTGAATAAGCTTTATTTGATGGATTCAAAATCAATGTAATCTGTAATGCCCATAATGGATTCTGTAACTAATTCAGAATCTTCAGGTACACCTTTGATATACACTGTTTCATTATTGTAAAATACCTTTTCGATTTCTTGATCTACTAATTTTTTATCCTTAAGTATGTGTACATAATTACCATTATAAATAGCATCTCTAGGAATACCAAATACATTTTCGATGGGCTTGCCTTCAATTTCGGCTGATAAATACATTCCATCATACAGAGGGTGTTCAAAGCTACTTGGAATAGAAATGTAAACACTTACTGATTGTGTGGCAGAATTCATTACTTCTGCAACCCGATCAACGGTACCCGTCCAGAATAATTCACCTTCTTTATTCTTGATGTTAACCTTCATGCCTGGTTTAATTATATCAATATTTTCAGAAGCAACCGGTACTTCCAGTTCGAATAAATCAGTACGGGTAAAAGTGCCGAGTTTAGTGCCAGTATTTATAACGGATCCAACTTCAAGAGTTACTTCTTTAAGTGTTCCGTTAAATGGGGCCCGTATCGAATGTTTTTCTAGCCTTACTTCATTACTCTGAATTGAATAATAATCATTCAGGATACTTTTTGCAGCCATGAAAACCCTTTCTTTTGGGTTGGTTATTTCAGGAAGGTCTGGCAGGTTCTTATCAGATCTGATTTTTTCGAAAAAGGCTAGCCATTTGTCGTACGATTCAGGAAAATCAATTTTAATATCAGCCAAACTTGTTGCTAATTTCTGCATAAACTGACTGCGTGTTGCCTGAAGCTGAAAAATAAATTCTTCATTTTCAACTTTAGCAATCAACTCTCCTTTATTAAATGAAGTACCATCCTTGAATAACTTAGATCCGGCTACCAGTCTGCCACTGACCTCGCTGCTAATGGTTATTTCATCAAAAGCAGTGATTCTACCTGATGATTCAATGATGCCCGGAAGGTTAGAGTATTTAACTGTGAGGGTATGTATACCGCGGGTTGCTTTCTGAGGAAGTGCCACCTGAGGTGGTTTTTTTAGACTTTTAAAAAGAAAGAATAACATAACACCTAACGCAATAAAGGAAAGCGTTGATAACAAATTGATTATTTGTTTACGAGACATGGGTTTAAATTAAATGTTCTAGATTAGTGCATAAAAGTATACAAATTACATGTGTTTTTAATTTCAAATTAGTCAAAAACATGTTATTCGTCTGTTAAAAAACAGCTAAGTATAGATTTTGGTTTTAAGTAAAGTATTTACTTTGCGCCATGGAACAAATCTTTCTTTCGCATAAGGGCGAAGTGGCTGCATTATTAACAGCTGTTTGCTGGACTTTTACCTCACTGGCTTTTGAATCAGCAGGTAAAAAAGTTGGTTCGATGTCGGTGAACCTGATTAGGTTGGTTATGGCCATTTTTTTACTTGGAACCTTATCTTATATTCGATTTGATTATTTCTTTCCTTCAGGGGCAACAGCAGATCAATGGTTTTGGTTATCGATAAGTGGTTTGGTAGGATTTGTAATAGGAGATTTGCTTTTGTTTCAGGCTTTTGTTGTGATTGGAGCGCGGATTTCAATGTTAATAATGGCATTGGCACCTCCACTTGCGGCCTTGTTTGGATGGATCATTCTGGGAGAAAGATTAACAATCGGTAATATATTTGGAATGATTGTTACGATTGTTGGTATCTCATTAGTTATTTTAGGAAGACCTGTGAAAGGTAAAAAACTACAGATAAAATATTCTTTGAAAGGTATTTTACTTGCTTTTGGTGGTGCAACAGGACAAGGGTTGGGGTTGGTTCTTAGTAAATTAGGCATGGGTGATTATGATCCGGTATCAGCCACAATGATTCGGGTTATTACGGGTGTTATTGGATTTTCAATAATATTCATTTTTACAGGCCATTGGCCAAAAGTTATTAAGGCTGCTCAATATGGAGCAGCAATGGCACGCATTTCAATAGGTGCATTTTTTGGACCTTTTTTAGGAGTGTCTCTTTCGTTATGGGCAATAAAATATACAACAACAGGCGTTGCTTCGACTATAATGGCTATCGTTCCGGTTTTAATAATTCCTCCGGCCGTCTTGCTTTTTAAAGAGAAGGTTTCTTTTATGGAGATTTTTGGGTCAGTAATTGCTGTGGCTGGTGTAGTAATGTTATTTCTATGGTAAAGGTTTAATAAAAATCTGGTTTAATTTCTTTTCTCGATAATCGAAAATATTTTTTAATTGTCGTTTAATAAATAGAGTGTTAGCGATTCTTCCTAGTAATCCTAATGGTGGACAATAACTAACGATGTCTGTCATTAATATGCCACTTTCAGTCTGCTCAAGAATGTGTTGATGATGCCATAATTTATAGGGGCCAATTAGTTGTGTGTCTATAAAGTAATGCTGGTCTTCAATAGTTGTAATTTCTGTTACCCAGGTACTTTTAATAAAAGGTAAAAGGTTAACTTTATAGGATATAATCATCCCTTCGTACATTTTATCAATGCCCGCTGAAGTTATGGTGAAGTTCATACCTTCTGGTGTTATTTTACTCAAATTGGCAGGCGAAGAAATAAAATCCCAAAGTGTTTTTAAATCTGTATGAATAACTTGCTGTCTTTTAAATTGATAAAATGCCATTGTAATATGTTTAAAAAATAGATAATGAAATGGTAAAAAGGTTAACAATTGGGATTTGGTATTGTTTAATAATTAAATTAAAAAGTTAAACAAAAAATACTTTTAACTGCGATTGGCAATTGATGTGTTTTACTATCTTTATCCAAACATATTTATCATGCATACTAAACCATTAAACGACTTTTTGATACAAAAAGCTTCTGGAGATAAAGTTTATTTTGAGAGTGAAAAGTTGTTGTCCTCACTAAAGCGATCGGGAGCTTCAGATGATGTTGCTCAAGATATTCTAAATGCTGTAGGCATTATAATGCATGATGGCATATCTACTAAGGAAATTTATAATAAAGCATATGATATCCTTAGAAAGCAGGCTAAAAAAACAGCTGTTAATTATCGTTTAAAACAAGCTGTATCTGAATTAGGGCCTTCAGGTTATCCATTTGAACATTTTGTTGGTGAGTTATTCAGAGCACGTGGTTTTGAAGTTGAAGTTGGAAAACTGGTTAAGGGCTATAGTGTTACACATGAAATAGACGTATATGCTCGAAATAGTCACAAACATATTTTTGTGGAATGTAAGTTTCATAATTACCCGGGGACAAAATCTGATGTTAAAGTACCAATGTATATTCGTTCTCGTTTTGATGATATTAATAGAGCACGATCATTTGATGATCAATTACGTAATATTGAAACAGAAGGTTGGATTATAACAAATACACGTTTTACAGAAGATGCTGAAAAGTTTGGTGCCGATTATGGATTAAATTTGTTGGCATGGGATTATCCTGAAAAATCAAGTCTTAAAAAATGGATTGAAATTGAAAATCTTCATCCTGTTACTTGTTTGTCATCAATTACCCGTAAAGAAAAGATGGCTTTGTTAGGTAAAGGAATCGTGATGTGTAACGATCTATACCGAAAAGCTTCTGATAGAGAAACTTTACCTATCAAACCTCGTAATTTAAGAGCTTGTAAGCGGGAATTAAAAGATTATGTTGAAGATTAGTAAATCAAAATCAGTTTTGATTAATTGCTAAGCAACAAGTCTCATCATAACTTTGGCAGCCAAAAATAAAGTTCCGGTTGTAATTATGATTGCGAAAAAAACTAAACGTTCATCTTTTCCAAAACTTTCCGCTAAACCGGATTTTAATAACCTTTTATTGTGATGTGAAATAACAATAAATCGAGTTATTATACGTAAATAAACCTCATATACAAATAGGGCTAAAATAATCCCTAATAAAAATCCTCCTATAATATCACCAGGGAAATGAACACCCATATATATTCGTGAATATGCATTTATGCTGGCCCATGTAAAAATGAAAAAAGTATATGTTTTATTGCGGAATAAAAGAGAACTAAACATAGCCAATCCAAATGAGTTGGCTGAATGAGATGAAACAAATCCATATAATCCACCTCGTTTGCCGGCAATCAAATGAACCAGGTATTTAAGATCTTCATCGTGTGATGGTCTAAGACGTTGAAATCCTTCTTTGAAAATATTTGTTGAAATTTGATCGCATAAAATAATCAATAGTACAAAAGATAAGAGGGTGATAATACCTTTAAATCCATGGTTTTTAAATATTACATACCCAATAGTCAGGTATAACGGTACCCACACTTCTTTGCTAGTAAACATCCAGAAGAAATTATCCCAATATGCTGAAAAATGACTATTGAGAAACAATAATATGTCTTTGTCAAGCTCAAGAAGTGATTGTATCATTTTAATTAGCTGTTTAATATTTTAGCCGAAAATAGCTTTTTATTGTTAGACTATTGCAAAAATTAAGTTCATACTTAAAATTTACCGTTTTGACTTCATATCTGTCTCAATCAACCAATAGTTTCTGTAATATTGCATGCAGTTTTAATGGTTTGGACCTTAAAAAAACAAGTTAAGGTGATATTGTTAACCTAAAATACCCGAATGTTAAAAATTTATCGGATAGTCAGTCTTTTATGTCTGATTGTGTTATTCAGTTTGAACGGGTTCGGACAAGTTTCTGTTGATGGATTTGTGCTTGATTCAAAATCAGATGCTACTATACCTATGGTGAATGTATATTTTAAAGGAACCAACATTGGTACAATTTCTGATTCAACAGGATATTTTAAACTGGAACTTCTTTCATACAATGATACTATTGTTTTTTCTTCCGTAGGCTATCATAAAAAAGAAATTAAAGTCAGTAAAATTAAATCTCCTTTTGAGGTATATCTTAATCCCGACGAAATTAATTTAAATGAAATATCAGTTAAGCCTGATGATAGTTGGGTTCGTTTTCTTTTGGAAAGAATGAATGATGCCAAAACTGAAAATAATCCGGATAAGCATTTGAGCTATTCGTATGAAAAATATACCAAATGGGAATATCATATTGCTAATGTTGATAGTGCTTTGATGTATTCAGGGCCGTTTAAAAATTATAAATCTTATTTCAAAACGGCTTTTGATGGTTCAAAATACCTTCCTGTTTATCTTTCTGAACAGGTTGTACAGAATCAGTTTCAGAATAAACCGTTAAAGCAAAAATCAGTTATTGTAGCTGATAATACACAAGGGCTTGGTGTTTTGGGTGATTATGAAATAGGTGGGTATACAGCGGGATTGAATAATCAATACAATTTTTACAATAATTACATTAAGGTATTTGAAGAGAGCTTTGTTAGTCCGGCTGCATCAAATGGTTGGTTCTATTATAAGTATTACCTGGTGGACAGTGTTCAGCATGAGGGCTATAAGCATTATCAGATTTTATTCACTCCCCGTAGAAAACATGATAAAGTTTTTCGTGGCCATATGATCATTGATGATAAAGACTTCTCAATTGTGAGTGTTGATGCAGTATTGTCGTCAAAAACCAACATGAATTTTCTGAAGGAGATGAAGATTGATGTGACCTACGAAAAAATAACCGAACATCAATCCTTTTACAAAGAACAAACAGTTTATGCGTCCTTTGATTATCTCCCATTTGAAATTCCTGGACAGAATCGAAGAATGGAGCTTGAGTTTAATGAATACTCATCCTTTAAAGATGTTAAGATTAATCCGAAGGAAGAGGTAGTGTTAAGTGCCAGAAATCTCAGTTACGAATCTGTAAAACTATCGGGTTCTTATACACGTGATACAACTTATTGGAGCAAAGCAAGGCATATTCCTCTAAGTAATGCTGAAAAGGAAATTGCATTATCCATCGATTCTATTAATCAGATTCCACTAATTAAGATTCTGGATAATACAACCCGTATGATGATGACCGGTTATTATGATCTTGGTAAATTCGAACTGGGTCCATATATGAATTTTTTGCAGTTTAATAAAGTTGAAGGAGTTAGGTTTTTTGCAGGAGCACGTACCAGTAAAGAAATTAGTAAAAACTGGATGCTTTGGGGTGGATTAGGTTATGGTTTGCAAACAGAAAAGATCTCAGGATTGCTTGGTGGAGGATATAAATTTGAACATCCTAAAAGAAGGGTGATTGAAATGTATTATGACGATAGATATATCCGGATGGGAGAAAATAGGAAGATCTTGTATTTATACGAAAATATGCTCACTCCATCTGAAAATAATCTTGTTTCGGCATTTTTTGTGCGTGATCCATTTGATGAATTGTTGAGACAGAAAGAGATTGATTTCAGCTATGAACATGAATGGCGTACTGGTTTTTCATCGCAGTTTAATCTAACCTATAAATCACAGTATTCACCGGAATTTTATCCGTTTGTATACAATGGGATGCAGGTAAAGAATGTAAATGCATATGAGGCTACGATTGATTTTCGTTTTTCATTTAAGGAAAAAGTGATTGACGACGAGTTTATGCGTTTGTATTTGTCAACGGATTATCCGATTCTTCACCTTGCATTAACTACAGGACAAGCAGAATACGCTGGCCAAGTAAGCAGGTATCAAAAAATTCATACTACTATAAAGCATGGCATATATATGGGGCAAACATTATTAAATTATGCTTTTGAAGGAGGTGTTATTTTTGGAAAGGTACCTTATACAATGCTTGAATTACCAAGGGGGAATGAATCTTTTGGATATTATTTGTACGATTTCAATATGCTGAATTATCTTGAATTTGCTCATGATAAATATTTACATGCCTATTTTGAATATCACCTGAATGGTTTTCTGTTTAATCGCATGCCTTTGCTTCGAAGTTTAGGATTGAGAGAGGTTATTTCTGCTAAGACAATGATTGGAAGTTTGAGTGAGAAGCAATTTAGTGCTATAAAAATACCAGAAACGGTTTCAGGTCTTGATCAGCCATATCTGGAAGTTGGTGCTGGTTTGGAAAATATTATGCGTCTTATACGATTGGAAGCACTTTGGCGTGTTACTCCGCAATCTAAATTAAATGTTCCTCAATTCGGTCTTCGAGCTAAAATTTCGTTGAATTTATAACCTACATACTTCAGTCAAAATCGAATTGACAATAGATTAATTTCTTATATGTAATTGATTAAGGCCTGTTCTTTTGCTAGAACAGGCCTTTTTTTTAATATATATTTTTCGGAAATATGATCTAATTAATAAATACTTTAATCTGTTTTTAATATTTTATTTTCTTACTAATTTTTTACTGAATATTAATGAAAATAGATATTTCTAAAATTAGAATGAGCGTATATAATTAGTAAAGTTTTAATATATGTTATAATTGAATTTTTCTATTTATAAATATTTTAATCTAAAAATATATTTAACCTTTCTTTAGTTTAATATATTAATCTTAAATAAAAATTTAGTATCTTAACTATAAATGTAATATCACATAAAGATAATAGATTAAAATATAAAAAAATAAATTGTCTAATATTTTGAATATTAAAAATAAATTATAAATATTTGTTTCAAACTTAACTGTAGACTATTAATTTTAATAAATAGATTAAATATTATTAAAATATATGCATTATACTAAGCAAACGATAACATCATTTATTCATCAGGCAGGAATACTAGTGCATAACAGTAAAAATGTTGATGATATTAAGAATGCTGTAATGCAGTATGGTTATGATGAAAGGCGGTTGGACGATGGGGAAAAAGTTTTTTCAATGCTCAAGGAGATTTCATTTAAGCAGCATTTAGCAAAATCAGTAAAAATTGAAAAGTTTAGACAAAAGCAGAATTTGCAATCTAAAATTCATAGAGATTATATGAAGTATTTGAAGATTGCGCGTATTGTTTTTGCTGAGGATTTTAAGGCTCGTAATGTTTTGATTCTTGATGGAACCAGGGAGCGTACTTATAAAGAGTGGTATTTCCAGGTAAGTGTATTTTGTTCAATTATGCTTAAAAATGATGATGATTATTTAGGCCGTATGGCAAAATATGGAATTGAAGCATCGAAAATAGAGGAGTTACGTCAACAGTTGGTTGATTTAAATGATTTGAACGATGAGTGTTTGAAAAGCGCTGCAGAATTAAGGCAGTTAACAGCTCAGAGAAAGAAAATGGTAGTTAAGATGCAGAATTATGTGAGCGATTTTATTAAAATTGCACGTATTGCATTGGAGCACTCCCCCAAAGCTTTGCAGAGTTTAGGAGTTAATGTTAAAAACTAATATTAAAAAATAATGTGTGAGAAGCAGAATTAGTGAAACAACTTGATTGGTGCTTCGTAGAAACGTTAATACTGTTGAACAGAACATTTATTGCGACTTTTAAATGGTTTTCGGATTATCATTGCTGAAAATCATTTCTAAAATAGAAAACAGAAGTCGGAAATGAACTTTAAGACAGTAATTTTAACTAACATAAAAAGATGTTAGTATTAAATAATTAACGGCAGGTTGGGTTGTGAAGTTGGGGATTAGATAAACAAATGTTTATGAAAAATTATTTACGCTTTCGTTTAGGATTGGTCTTATTTCTGGGTTTGCTTATACAAAATAGTTTTGTGTTGGCTCAAACCGATTTGTCAGCTGGAGAAATTAGGGAAATTAACCAATACTTTGCAAATAAGTATAGTGAACTTGGTATTCCGATCCTGAAAGGTAATGACGGAACCATTCCTAGTTTGGATAATTCATATTGTTCAGATGGTGGATATGTTGATTTGGTACCACCTAGTTGGGCGCCTCAGGCTGCATCAATTGAATGGACAATTACAACATTTGTTGGTTCTCCGGAAGAACATCCTACATGGGGTGAATACATAGGGACAGGTCAGAGCACTGTTTTTAGATTTTATTTAGATAGGGTTGAAACTCTTTATTATGGTCAAAGGATATACTTTGATTATATCCAACGCAATAGCGTTGGATTGCCTGTTGGTACTGTTAATAATGATTATACATTTGTCTATCAGACTCCATCGGTGTTTAATTTTGGCGCTGATCAACAAATCTGTTCAGGTGAATCAGCAACCTTAACTCTTAGTGGTTCTGAATCCGGAATGGAATATTTCCTTATTAATAGTGGTGGAGGCCAGGTTGGTTTCCCAATTTCTGGTACGGGTAGTTCTATTAGTTTTACTGTTTCTACGGCTGATACATATACGGTTGAAGCCTATAATATAAGTGACAACAATTGTGCAAGTACTATGAACGGTTCGGCAACAGTTGTTGTAAATCCTTTACCTTCAGCATCAGCAGCTAATACCGGACCGGTATGTTTAGGTGCTGATTTTACCTTGTTAGGTGATCCTGATTTAATGTCCGATTACGAATGGACATATGGAGTTGGTAATGTTGTTGGATCTATTCAAGATGTAACATTAAGCTCAAATGATTATGGTGTAGGAACTCATACTTTCACATTAACAATTGTAGATTCAAATACTTGTGAGAATACAACTCAAACAACCGTTACCGTTAATTCAATACCAACAGTTACATTATCATATAATGCTCCTGTTTGTGTTGATGGCAATCTTACAATAACAGCTTCACCTGCTGGTGGAAGTGGTGTGTATGGTAGTTATATATGGACTAAGGATGGTGTTGTTATTCCAGGAGAAACCAACTCCACGTTGGTTATAAATCCTGCATCGTTAAGTGATGCTGGTCAATACGGAGCTGTGGTAACGGATGGAGCAGGATGTTCAAGTTCTGAAGGTTTGGTTGATGTGTCTATTCAGGAATTACCGACTCCAACCATAAATGGAAGTAGTATTTCCGGAACAACTGAGTTGTGTCAGGGAGAAACATTGATTCTTACTGGGGGAGGTGGAGCAAGTGGCGCTGTTTATGAATGGACTCTTCCTGATATGAGTACTGTTCTGGGTAATGTTTTAACCATTAATAATATTAGTGCAACTATTCCTGCTGGTGAAACTTATACGTTAAAAATAATTGAAGGTACTTGTGAAGAAACATTGGATTGGACTGTAATTGCAAATCCAACTCCTGTTGTTACTTTAAGTAGTGATCAAACAAGTGATGAATTTTGTCCGGGAACAAATGTGACTTTTACTGCCGGTGGTGCAGATGAATATATTTTCTATAAAAATGGGACAGCTGTTGGTAACATTGTTCAAGGTCGTAGTGCTACCAATACCTATTCAGATAATACATTGGTTGATGGTGATATTATTTATGTAGAAGGTTTCGATACTAATTATGCAACAGATTGTAGTGCCATAGAAAGTATTACAGTAACCGTATTTGATCCTCCAATAGTTTCGCCATCTTATGATCCTACCTGTGATGGTAGTGATTTGCAATTATATGCAAACAGAACCAATGGTACATCTTCATATTCTTTTGCCTGGTCTCACGAATCAAATGGTTTTACAAGTATAGATGAGAATCCATTAATTTTTTCTGTGGATAAGGCTACTTATGATGGTGTTTATACTGTTGTTGTTACAGATGGAAATTCTTGTACAGCCTCAGGCACAGTAAACGTGGTAATTAGCACTTTGCCTGTTCCAACAATCAATGGTGATATTGCGATAACAACTTCTGAACTTTGTGAAGGTGATGCATTAAGTCTTACCGGAGGTGGTGGCGTAACCTATTCATGGCTATTGCCAGATGCAAGTGTTAGTGCAGGTTCCGTATTAACAATACCAACAACTGTAAAATTAACGCATGAAGGTGTTTATACATTAACTGTTGATGATGGTACTTGTACCAATACATTAGATCATAATGTTGTAATTAATGAAAATCCAATTGTAACATTATCTTCAGATCAACCGGGAGATGCCTTCTGTGTTGGTACGAATGTTACATTCACAGCAGCTGGTGCCAATGAATATATATTCTATAAAAATGCAATTGGTGCGGGTAATATTGTTCAGGCTAGGAGTACAGTTAATACTTATTCAGATAATACACTGGTAAATGGTGATGTTATAATTGTTGAAGGTTTTGATACTAATTTTGCAACAGATTGTAGTGCAACAGCAAATGTAACAGTAACGGTTCATGAAGTAATTGCATCAATAAGTATATCTTCGCCGGGCTCTGTGATTTGTGCAGGTACCCCTGTTACTTTTAATGCCAGTGCAGTTAAGACACCAAATGATCCAGGAGCGGTATTTAATTATGATTTTCATAGAGTGCGGGGAGCATCAGATGTTTCCATGCAAAATGGTTCTTCAAGTACTTATACAGATAATGCATTACAGAATGGAGATGAAATATATGTAGTCATTACAGAAACAAATTCAGGTTGTAGTGATTCTTCTAATTCTGTATCGATGACGGTTAATGCAAACCCCGTTGTTAACCTAACAGTGGATGCAAATCCTGTTTGTGATGGAACTACTGTTACTTTTACAGCTACCGTAGCAAATGCATCTGCAACAGTTGTTGCAGCTAATTACGAGTTTTTTGTAAATAATGTAAGTCAACAAAGTGGAGCTAGTAATTTGTTTTCTACCAATTCGCTTGCTGACGGGGATGAAGTTTTTGTGTCGGTTACAACAACGGCTTCATGTCAGGCTAGTTCAGCTCCTGAATTAGTCATGACTATTAATCCTCTTCCAACACCTGCATTATCAGGTAATTTTACACCTTGTGTAAATAGTACTGAAACATATACAACAGATGCCGGATTTTCAAATTATGTTTGGATTGTTAGTGGTGGTTCTGTTACAGGTGGAGGAAATGGTAACGATTATGTGGATGTTCTATGGACTAATACAGGGGCTCAAAGTGTTACTGTGAGTTATGAAACAGCTGAAAGTTGTTCGCCAGCTACACCGACTGTTCAATCCATAACTGTTAATTCTCTTCCTACTATTACGGTTACAGGTGATACAGATGTTTGTATAAATGGAACTGGAACGTATACTACTCAAACAGGAATGTCAAATTATGTTTGGAATATAGTAGGTGGTACCATTCAGTCGAATGATAATAATGGAACAATAACTGTTTTATGGAATACGTTGGGTAATGGTTCAGTAAGTGTTAATTATGATAATGCAAATGGATGCTCTGCTGCTGCACCAGCATCACTTGCAACTGTTGTTCATGATTTACCTACACCTTCTATTATAGGAAGTAATGATGTTTGTTTAAATTCTATTGAACAATATTCAACGCAAGGAGGCTACGTTAATTACGATTGGAATGTAGTTGGGGGAACAATAATTCCAACAGCAAATCCTCATATCATAGATATCCAATGGACTTCTGTTGGTTTACAGAGTGTTAGTGTTAATTATGAGACTATCAATGGAAACTGTTCAGCAGTTAGTCCATATGTACTCGATGTTCAGGTAAATGATTTACCGGTGCCTGTTATTTCTGGTCCTGCTGATGTTTGTCAGAACTCGAGTGGAAATATTTATTCAACAGATTTGGGTATGACCGGCTATGTATGGTCAATATCCGGAGGAAGTATTGATTCTGGTAATGGAACTGAATCTGTATCGGTTACCTGGAATACATCTGGTGCTAATTCTATTTCAGTTACATATATAGATGGTAACGGTTGTGAACCTGTGAGTCCGACGGCTTACCCTGTAAATGTAAACGCTTTACCTGTACCAACTATTTCTGGTTCAGCTACTGTTTGTAATGGAGTAAGTGAATCTTATTCTACTGAGTCTGGAATGAGTAATTATGTATGGACAGTTGGATCAGGTGGAACAATTGCCAGTGGACAAAATACTGAAAGTATTGTGGTTGACTGGAGTGTAAACGGAACTCATACTATTTCTGTGACTTATACAGATACAAATGCCTGTGATCCGCTAGCTGCAACATCTACAACTATCAACGTTGTTGATTTGCCAACTCCGACAATAGCAGGAGATGATGTGGTTTGTGAAGATCATACAGTTATTTACACAACAGAGGGTGGAGCTTCTAATTACGATTGGCAAATAGTAGGGGGTACTATTCTTACTACCAATCCTGAAAATTCAAATTTGGTAGAAGTAATTTGGACTACTGGTGTTGGAAGACAAATAAGTGTAAATTATGAACTGGCCTCTTGTCCGGCTGCAACTCCATTTGTGTTGCCGGTAACTGTAAATGCTATACCAACCGTTTCATTAAATGGTCCAACAGAAGCATGTTTAAACACAACAGGTCATGTATATTCCACAGAATCAGGACAAAATAATTATCAATGGAATGTGTCAGGTGGTACTATTACTGCTGGTTTTGGCACTGATCAAATAACTGTTACATGGGATGTGGTTGGACAAGGTTCTGTTGAAGTTAATTATGATAACACAAGTGGATGTAATGCAGTTGCTCCAACCCAGGTTGATGTAACAGTTCACCCATTACCAGTTCCAACTATTTCAGGAAGTAATACTGTATGTAATAAATATTCAGAAGTTTATTCAACAGAATTAAGTATGACCAATTATACCTGGATAGTAACAGGTGGTACAATTATTTCTGGTGATGGTACGAATGAAATTACTGTTGAATGGAATACTGTTGGAACACAATCCATCTCAGTTAGTTACACAGATCCAAATTTATGTGATGTTGCTTCTCCAACAATTCTGGATGTAACAGTTCAAGATACACCGGTACCAACTATAACTGGTTCAGCCGATGCATGTAATAATAACACAGAGGTATATTCTACAGAAAGTGGAAATCTAAACTATGTATGGACTGTTACCGGAGGATCAATAATATCCGGTTCAGGAACAGATGCAATTACTGTTAATTGGGAGAATGATGGTTTACAGCAAATTACAGTTAACTACGAATTTGCTAATGGTTGTTCAGCCCCATCATCAACAGTTCTTGATGTTACTGTAAATCCATTATCTGGTGTGTCGTTGGTTGCATCACCTGGTTTAAGTGTTCTTGCAGGTACTCAAATAACATTTACTGCAAGCGGTACAGATGTTGTTAATTATGTTTATAAAGTAAATGGTCTTGAGGATACATCACATGATGGTTCAGATACATATTTGTGGACTCCGACCGATGTAAACGATGACCAAACTATTATAAGAGTAGTTGCTGAAACCAGCACTGGATGTAAAGATAGCACTGAGTTGATAGTGAGTGTTTTTGAAGGACTTATATCATATGATCTTATAGCGACAGCCTCTGAATATTGTGGTGATGGTAGTGAGGTAGCAACAGGTATAAGTATCTATTTGTCAGGTGCTCAAATAGGAATAACCTATGACTTAATGCAAGTTTCTGATAACTCTGTTGTTTCGAGTATCACTTACGATGGAACTAATACCATTATATGGAATGACATTATCGGAACTGAAACATATAAAGTGGAAGCATACAATGCAAGTGTGCCTGCTGATCGTCTGGAAATGAATAACCAGGTGACAATAACCAGAAACGATTTACCGACAGTATTCAATTTAAGTCCTGCTATTGTAGAAACAACTTGTACCAGTGGTTCGGATATTATCCTGGATGGATCTGAAGTAGGAGTAGAGTACTATTTATTAATTAATGGTGCAGTGCTTTCATCTTTAAGTGGAGATGGTAATCAATTGAACTTTGGACCCCAAACGGTTGTGGGAATCTATACAATTCAGGCTGTAAATACGATAACAGGTTGTATTTCAATCATGAATAATCAATATCAAATAGATGTGACTTATTCAGGAAACAACTATGAAGTTTATACAGATGCCAATACTGATCCGAGAGATGGTACATATTGCGAAGATGGATCAGGTGTTAATATCTATTTGTCAGGTGCTGATGATGGTATTGTTTATCGACTATATCTGGATGGTGTTGAAGTGAAAACAGCTGTTGGTGTAGCCGGATCTATTGTTGATTTTGGTCCACAAACTGCAGAAGGAACTTACACAGTTGCGGTTGAAGAAGGGGGGTGTTATTTCCCAATGGATGAATATGTAATTGTTACAATTCAACCTATGCCAACAGCTTTTAATCTTATCGCTCTGAATAATATACCTAGCTACTGTCCTGAAGATACGGGTGTTAAATTATTACTTGACAATCAGGAAGCTGGTGTAAGATATACCTTATTTAAGGATGGTGTTTATGCTGAAGATATTTTATCTTCAACAAGTGGTTTGCCATTAGAGTTTACTGGCGATTATACAGTAGGTACATACTCTGTAACAGCCAATGTTGAAGGTTTGACTTGTGGTGCTTCAATGGCTAATACTTTGGATATTACATTAAATGTTCTTCCGGTTGTTCTTGACTTACAAGGAGAAGATTCTTTCTGTGAAGGAGGAGGAACAGCAGAATTATATATTAATAATCCTGAAACAGATGTTGATTATGAATTAATGCTTGATAGTAATCCAACAGGTGATTTCGGAACTATTTCAGGAGCTCAGATTATATGGACTGTGAGTAGTGAAGGTTTGTATACAGTTAGAGCAGTTAAGCAAGATCCAACAACTTCTTGTTCACCAACAGTGATGAATGGATCTGTAACAGTTACAATGACAAACTTACCGGAAGATCGTACACTTACAGTCGTTGATGGTACCGACTGTACAAATGGAACTATTATAACAGTTCCGAACAGTGAAGCTGGAATTACATATGTTGTTATTAATATGGCAACAGATATGCTGGTTCCTGGATACGAAATAATTGGAGATGGTGGAAATATATCATTTGATCCAATTTTTGATGCAGACGGTTACTATAGAGTAGAGGCATACAATGGATCTTGTATGACTGTCATTGATGATACATTTAATTCACCTGTCCATGTGGCCATTGCTGGTGTTGTGGGTAAACGAGTTGTTGACTACATTCCATCAGGTCCGATATGTGTTGGTTCAGGTGGCATAACAATCAGAGTTAATTCACCAGAAGCTGATGTTGATTATGTTCTTTATCGAATTGATGGTAGTGGAAATGATGTTCTAGTAGATGTAATCAATCAGCCAAATGTGTCTGATCCAATTGAATTTAGCCAACTGTTTGCTGAAGGAACCTATAAAGTAATTGGTTTTGATGACTATCAAAATGATCCTTTGGGCTGTAGTAATGAAATGCTTAATCGTGTAACAATTTCTTACAATCCATTACCAAAAGCCTTCAGATTATATGGAGCCGAGAAATATTGTAGTGCAGATCCTGCAGTATTAACATTGGATGGTTCTGAATTTAATTACGAATACATTTTATTACGTAATGATGGTACAGGTAATGTTCCGGTTGAAACAAAATATGGTACAGGTGCTGAATTAGAGTTTGTTCCAGTAACTGTTGATGGATCATATACTGTTTATAGTATTTCACCTGATGGTTGTACGTCAAGTATGAGAGATACAGTAAGTATTTCAGCAGGTGATGATATAATTGAACAGTTAGTTTCAGGAGGTAACGTATACGAATACTGCTCATCAGAAGGCGGTGTTACGATTACTTTAGCCGATCAACAAACTGATGTACTTTATCAGGCAGTGAATGCTGATGGTGAAGTAGCTGCCGAAGTAATCGGATTAACTGCAGGTTCTCCAGTCGATCTAGGGCCTTTAACAACAGGTAAATATGCTATCTGGGGTAGTTATGGAGAATTAGGTTGTAGAACATTGATGAATAATACTGATTCTGTTGAAGTAATTGGTATTGAAGAGCCTGAGAAGAAAATAGTAACATCAGATGCCTATAGCGTTTGTGGTTCAGTTGGAACAACAATACGACTTGCTGATAGTCAGATTGGAATAGAATATTATATTGATAATGGTACTATTCAAAGTGACACGTTAATAGGTGATGGTAACGAGCTAACCTGGTTGGTTACTGAATCAGGATTAGGACAGATTACCTATCAGATAATTGCAATAGCGAATACAACGTGTAATGCGGTAATGGGTACTATAGATATCACATATAAAGACGGACCATCTGATTATACAATGTTTGCCATATCTAATGGAATAGAATCTTCTGATACTGTTCGATATTGTGCAGATGGTATTGGTGTTGAGTTGGGAGTAAATGCAACAGAAAGTGGTATTGCTTATATTCTATATCGCGATTTTACGGAAGATATCGGTTATATAAGTGGTGACGGAAGTAACAGGATTTTCTCAGGTTATTTCATGGGCGCTGAGGCTGATACAGTTGAATATTCGGTACGTGCTGTTAATATTGATACAGGATGTGAGGTGTGGTGGTCTGATACAATTCAGGTTATTGAGGATGCTTTACCAACAATATTTGACCTTGAATTACGCATGAGTAACGGTACAAATTATTTTGACTGTGCAGATATGTGTCAGGGACAGGTAAGTGTTGATACATTAATATTAAATGGATCTGAATTGGGTACGAGCTATGAATTATTAATTAATGATACTTCATTTATTCCTGCGGTGGATAGTATAGGTACAGCAAATGTAATTAAATACGGACCAAGAGATTTACCTGGATATTATACAGTACAGGCTGTGTCGGAACATGGTTGTGTATCAATGATGAACGGTATGATTCAACTTTATCAGGAACCTCTTATTGCAATCAATGATACCTTAATGCTTAAAAATGGATTACTTACCGACAGTATTGATGTTTGGGCTAATGATATTAAAGATGAAGTTTTATTGGATAAGTTAGGTACAAATATTGCCTTTGAATTAATGTATTTATCAGCAGATGGTAATTACACCCAGGATATGGCTGTAACAACTGACTATGGTAATAAGATAACCATTAATAATAGAGGTAAGCTTGAATTTAAGAAATCACCAACGTTTTATGGACGTGATACCGTTAGATACATTGTGAGAAATACTGATTATGCCGAGAGAATCGATACAGCATATGTTTATTTCTTTGTAGGTAACATAGATGTTGATGATGATAATAGTATTCTGATACCAAATGCATTCTCACCTAATAATGATGGTTTTAATGATGTATTTGAGATTGATGGAGAATTTAAGGCTGAAGTAGCAGAGTCTAAATTAGAGGTATTCAATCGTTGGGGTACTGTGGTTTACAGATCAAAAGGTAAGCAATATGATAATACTTGGGATGGCAAATCAAATGCCGGAGCAATGGTTTCGCTGGGTAATAACTTGCCGGATGGTACTTATTTCTATGTGTTTACAATCAAAATAAATAATGCTGAAGCGGGCTCAACAAAGGTTGAAACCAGAGAATATAATGGTTCAATTGAAATACGACGCTAGATTAAATGATGACCATGATGAAATACATATTTCCCATATTATTGATTTTGTGCTTTGCTGTTGGAGCAAATGGACAGGATCAGGCTCAATATAACCACTATATTGGTAATCAAGGTATATTGAACCCTGCTTATAACGGTACGCGTGATATCATAAGTGGTTTAATTGTCCATCGAAACCAATGGTTAGGAATGAAGAATGCTCCAATGAATGAAGCAATAAATATTCATGGACCCATTGAAGATACCAATTTGGGAGTTGGTGCTATCATTACTAACGATAGGATAGGTTTTACCAATACTTTCGAGTTTATGGGAGCTGCATCTTATAAAATTCAGTTGGATCGTCGTGATAAGTTTTTATCATTTGGATTACAAATGGGTGTAACATCTAATGTTTATGATGGTACAAAGGCCATTACAATAGATCCTAATGATCCGGTTTATCAGGGCAAGGAAACTAATTTTGGATTTAATGCAGGGGTAGGTGCTTATTTCTTTGCTAAAGATTATTTTGCAGGATTTTCAATACCTCGTCTTTTTAATCCTCAATTTGATCAGGATAAGTTACATTTTAAAAACACCTTTAATTATAAAAATATGCATGCCTACTGGTATGGAGGTTATATTTTTGATTGGGGTGAAGTAAAGGTAAAACCAACTGCCTTAATCAGAACGGTGATTGGTGCCCCACTTACTTTTGATGTGTCAGCCAATGTTCTGTTTGCAGAACAGGTTTGGGTAGGTTTATCCTATAGAAGTATTTCTGAAGTTGTATTCTTAACTGAATATATAATCAATCGACAATTTACAGTACGATATTCATTCGATTATTCCATATCACCATTAAATACATATGGAAAATACGGTACGCATGAAATAGGTATCCAGTTTGATTTCTCTTTCAATAAGCGTCCTGGAATGCGTTCAATCAGGTATTTCTAAATAATTACGGAATTATGAAACATACACCTGACGATAGAATAAAATTAATGTTGCCTAATTATTTTTTAGCTATGATACCTAACATTAAAACATCAGTGCTTTTGGGTTTGATGCTACTGGCACAGATGGTAAGCGCTCAACGTACCGAGCTCAAGCGTGCTGACAATTTGTATGAAAATCAGGATTATTATCAAGCCCTGGAATATTTTAATGCAGCCGTTGAGAAAGGTGATAATAGTACGGAAACGAAGCTAAAAATTGCACGATGCTACTTTAATCTGAAGGATATCCAGACTGCATTTGATATGTATTTAGGTATGGAGTCAGATATAACTAATGAGGTAGATATGGTGAATTACGCTTCTTGTTATCAGCAACAGGGTGGTTACGAAGTTGCAATTGAATGGTATAATAAAGCTAAAAAGGCTGGAGCTAATCCACTAGGTATGGATGAGTTGATCAAAGCTTGTAACTGGGCGAATGAGAATATGGTTTTTAATCAGGATGTTAGGGTAAATCCCGCTGACTTATTAATTGGTGGTCAATCGTTTGGAATTCAGTTTTACAAAGATGAAGTAGTATATTCAGGAGAGAAAGAAGAAGAATCAAAAAAGATTGATAATACAGGTAAAGGTTTTCTTAATTTATTCTCATCGAAATATATTGACGGTGAAATTCAGGAAGGTAGCAAATCTTTTTCAAGTAATCTTGAGTATGATTTTCATGTGGGTGCAACTTCCTTTACAAGTGATTTCAAGAGAATTTATTATACTAAGGTAGTTAAGATAAAAGGGGGAAGCCGAATTAAAATATTTACTTCGGAATACAATGGTAGTGATTGGGTAAACGAAAAAGAGTTAAGTGTCAATTCAAATGATTTTGACATAGGTTATCCTGCAGTATCAAATGATGATAAATATTTATTCTTTACATCAAGCCAACGTGGTGGTTTTGGTGGTCAGGATATTTATAAGGCCAAAATTAAAGCTAATGGCGATGTTGATCGTCCAGAAAATGCTGGTAGAGAGGTGAATACTTATGGTAATGAAAAATGGCCGTTTATCAGTAATGAAGGAGATTTGTATTTTGCTTCGGATGGTCATATGGGCTTTGGTGGATTAGATATCTTTAAAGCTGAATATGTTGATGGCAAGTATACCAATGTAACTAATTTAGGACAACCTATAAACAGTGGTAAGGACGATTTTGGTTTTGTATTGGATCCAACCGACAGTAAGAGAGGTTTCTTATCAAGTAACAGAATTGGTTCAGGTAGTTCTGATGGTATATTCGTAATGTTACCTATTGATTCATCTCAGGAAGAGGAAAAAGAAACTATTCCTGTCTTTGATGAAATGGCTGTAGAAGAAGAGCCCGTGGTTGAAACAACCGTTGTGGAAACTGTTACTCAACCAGAAACAGAAAATACCGAAACAGGAACTGATTTATCTGCTTATCCAAAAGCATTTGCAAGTATTTTAACATCAACTTTTAAAGGTGATCCTATTGAGGGTGCACAGGTTGTTATTAAAGATGCCAATACTGGTGAGATGGTAGCATCGGCATATACAGATGCTAACGGTAAAGTGAATATTATTATTCCGGATCAATTTAAGAATGATAACCAGGAATTTGAAATAGAATTATCAAAAGGAGAAGAGTTTAATGCCAAGAGAATGATAGTTCATATCATGGAAATTAATGACATTAATAATAATGGTTTATCTTTAACTCCTATATTTGATGATGCATCATTAAATGAGATTGGAAAATTTGTTATTCCTTACAAAGGAGACCAGATTACAGAAGAAGGGCAGCAGGTATTAGATAAGTTGGCAGCTTATTTATTAATGAATCCAAATGTTGTTGTTAAATTAAATGGTCATACAGAAGCCAGAGGTAACAAGTATAAGAATCTTGACATATCGCAAACTGCTGCAGAGGCAGCTGAAAAATACCTGATGATGAAAGGTGTTAATGATGAAAACATGATTCCACGCGGATATGGTGAAAGATATTTACTAAATAAATGTAAGCGTGGTGTATATTGCGATGAAAGTGAACATCTGAGCAACCGTCGTATTGAGGTTGTTGTATGGAAATATCTTAACTAAACTATGAACTAAATAGTCGTATAACGGCAAAATATTGTAAGAATGAAACTCAAATTATTACTAATAATAGCTGCAATAATGGTTAGCACTTCATATGGTGCTGCCGAAGATATTGCTTATTTGAGGACGAATAAAAAGATAATCAGAATGGAAAAGGCTGAATCACCTTATTGGGCCATTCAGATTATTGCATTGAAAAATCCTCCAGGAGTAGCTTCTTTCTTTCAGGCAGTTGATGTAGCTCGTGAATATGTATGCTTAGACGGTTTTGTTCGATATACTGTTGGTGAGTTTAATAACTATGAAGAGGCAAAAAGTAATCTTGCTGCAATCAAAGCAATGGGTTACGATCAGGCTTTTGTTGTTAATACTGCTCAATATAAAATGTCAGAAGATCAGCCACAGAATGATAGGTCTGGAAATACAAAAATTGATCCTAATAAAACATATACAGTTCAATTAAGTGCCTTTAGGTTTCCGGTTTATCTGAGCCATTTTGAGAACTTGGATAATGTAATGGAATTCAGAATGAAAGACAAGATCTTTAGATATTGTGTGGGTGAATTCCCGGGAACTGAAGCAAGAGAAGAATTACAGAAAATTAAAGATATGGGTTATAAAGGGGCCTTTCTGGTTGAACTGGATAAATATTTACCCTTTAAAATCGAATAATAAGTATTAATTTTGCAGCATAGCAAGCCGGTCTATCGCTGTCACGAAGGTGAAAGAGGAAAGTCTGGGCAATGCAGGGCACCGCGCTTCTGAATAGGAAGATACCTGTGAGGGTATAGTAATGTAACAGAGAATAACCGCCCCGATTCTATTGGGGTAAGGGTGAAAAGGTGAGGTAAGAGCTCACCAGTATTGATGGTGACATCAGTAGCTGTACGTCTGGCGGATTGCAAGACCATGTATATCATAACTCCTTTGGAGCAAAACGGCCCGTTTTGTTTTTCTTTTGAAATGTTATGAGGGGTAGGTCGCTAAAGTTTATTGGTGACAATAAGCATAGATAAATGATAGACGCCTTATTTATTAAGGAAACAGGACCCGGCTTACAGGCTTGCTATTTTTCTTTCAAACTACATCTCTAATGAAAAATTTACTGTCGAAAATAATTCATTATCTCAGTGAGGAAATTTGGCGTGTAAGAGCCGATGATACAACCAAAAGACAGTTTTTTCTTATTCGTACTGCCAGAATTTTATATTTAGCCATTAAAGGCTTTATCAACGATAATTGTCAGCAAAAAGCTTCTGCATTAACGTTCTATTCTTTATTATCAGTTGTTCCTGTAGCCGCAATGGTATTTGGAATTGCAAAAGGTTTTGGCTTTGATGAAAGAGTCAGGGATTTATTAGCTAATAAACTGGAAGGACAGGAAGAGGTGTTGAAATTTGTTACAGATTTCGCCCTTAATTATCTTGAAAAGACACCTGGTGGTGAGATTGCCGGAATTGGACTGGTAGTGTTATTTTGGTCAATTATGAAGGTTTTTGGCAATATCGAAAACTCCTTTAATGATATATGGGAAGTGAAACATGCCAGAAGTTTTATCCGAAAATTCAGTGATTATATTTCATTAATGCTGGTAGGTATCTTATTAATGATATCGAGTAGTGGTATGATTGTTTTTGTAACCAAACAGCTCAAAAGTTATGGTTATGAAAGCATGGTAGGTCCTAAAATGATGCTATTGTTATCTTATGTGTTAATCTGGATTGTTTTCACCTTTTTGCATCATATAATGCCCAATACAAGAGTGAAGTTTCGTTCTGCCTTATTTGGGGGGATCATATCAGGAACCTTGTTTCAACTTCTGCAGTTTGGATATATTCATTTTCAGAGTATAGTAACCAGTTATAATGCCATTTATGGTAGTTTTGCTGCGTTACCTTTATTTTTATTTTGGTTGCAGGCCAGTTGGTTAATCGTTTTATTGGGAGCCGAAATGTCTTTTGCCTATCAGAATGCCAATACATTTGAATTCGATGCTGATACAAGAAGAGTTAGTTACGAATACAAAAGATTAATAACACTTATGGTGGTGGCTGATGTTGTAAAACGGTTCGAAAAAGGAGAGAGTGCCCCATCTAACGTGCTTTTATCTGTTGAGCTTCGTTTACCTATCAGACTTATCAATGAAGTACTTTTTGAATTGGTTGATAGCAGGGTTTTTTCTGAAATTGCGGTTGATGATACCAAAGAAACTGTATATCAACCTGCTTTTGATATCAATAAATTAACAGTAATGAGAATACTGCATATGATCGAAGCCAGAGGAAGCAGGGATCTTCATTTTGAAGAAACAAAAAGTCTAAGCAGATTACAAAATATACTGGATGACTTTAATAGGAAACTGGTAGACAGTCCTGAAAATATTCTAATCAAGGATTTATAAAAAGAAAAAGCGACAATTCATCGAACTGTCGCTTTTTTATTGGGAACCACATCAACCGGGATTAATTTAAACTCCTGTAAACAGGATTTGAGTGCATACAATCATCGGTAATCCTCCGTGCCCCGAAGAGCATCCCGTAGGCGAGGCCCGCCCTTTGAAAGCATAGCGTCACTCGGTGTTCTGATAGCGTTGAGTTTAACAATCAAAACGACTGATGCGGTAAATTTTGTATCAAAGATCGTATTACAAATATAGCTATCAAAAGTGTCAAAACCAAGAAAAATAAAGGGTTTTAGTAGAATTTAGACCTTAGTGATTGAAGCTTAATTTATTAATTTTACCTTTATATTTCGATAGTAAAAAATAGAAGGAAAAACGAATGTACGTCATCGTAGATATTGAAACAACCGGTGGAAATATGAATAACGGTAAAATTACCGAAATAGCAATTTACCGGCATGATGGAGAAAAGATTGTTGATGAGTTTATTAGCCTGGTTAATCCGGAATGTTTAATTCCTCCTTTTATTTCATCTTTAACTGGTATTACCAATGAAATGGTTGAGTCGGCTCCTCCGTTTTATGCTCTGGCCAAGGATATCGTTAATATTTGCAAGGATGCTGTTTTTATAGCTCATAATGTGGGATTCGACTATAACTTTATTAAACACGAGTTTAAAAGTCTGGGTTACAATTTCGATATGCCATCCATGTGTACCGTTAAGTTATCAAGAAAATTCCTGCCTGGCCATAATTCGTATAGTTTAGGTAATTTATGTGATGATTTAGGTATTTCTATTGCTGCACGGCATAGGGCAGCTGGTGATGCATTGGCAACCGTTAAGTTATTTGAATTATTACTGGAGAAAAACAATGGATTAATTAATGCTGATGATCCTTATACTGCATTTTCTGCAGATGGTTTACATCCAAATTTAACCATTGATATTATAAAATCGCTACCTAACGAAACGGGTGTTTATTATTTACATGACGAGTTGGGAGACTTGATATATATTGGAAAAAGTACCAAGATTCGTAATCGAATTATCACTCATATGGGCAATCCCAAGACAAAGAAAGGGATTGAGATGAAAATGAAAACGGCTGATATTAGTTTTCATTTAACAGGTAGTGAATTGATTGCACTTTTGAAAGAATCGCAAGAGATAAAGGAAGAAAAGCCGAGATATAATAGAGCTCAGCGTCGAGCCCGAAACCAAATGGGCTTATATCATTATCAGGATAGAAAGGGTTACTTAAGATTTATATTAAAACCGAATACAGGTGTCGATATCCCTGATTGTACTTTTGAAAGCATGAAAGAAGGACGTGAGCAACTGTTTAAGTGGATTGATGAATACGAACTTTGCCAGCAACTTTGTGGGTTGTATGAAGGACAAAATGGTTGTTTTCAGTATCAGTTAAAAACATGTAAGGGAGCTTGTGTGGGAGAGGAATTGCCAGAACAATATAACTCCAGGGTATTGCAATTAATCTCCCGTTTATCTTATGGACATAATAATGTAGTTATTATAGATAAAGGTCGTACACCAGATGAAATTGGAGTAATTATCATTGAAAATGGAAAATATCTTGGTTATGGATATATTTATGAAGATACTGCGGTTTCGAATCCTGCAGAATTTAAAGAGCATATAATCCGGTATGACGACAACCGTGATACAAGAGTTATTATTGGCAATTATTTACGGCAAAAGAAGTATAAGAAATTAATAACTTATTAGAGTACCATGTCAAGATCTGATTCTTTATGTGGTAAAAAATTGCCTTTTTGTTAATAATAATCTATACAACTTTATTTTGCTTTTCTTAATGGAATTGGGTTGCGTTTTACAACTGATTTAATCGGAAATACACCTGAATTGGCAAATCGAATATCTTCGAGGGTGAAGAAGGCTTTAGGATTGTATTGTTTAATAATATCGGTAATTTTTACGATTTCTTTTCGTTTGGCAATGCAATAAATAACATGAACTGGACCACGACTACCTTCTGCGTCCATATAAGTAATACCATACCCTGCTGATGTTAATTTATCCATTAGTTCGCTACCCGACTTCTGAGTGATGATTCGAATATTGATATAACCCAGTGCCAGACGTTCTTCAATTTTCAAACCTACAAAATTACCCATGGCAAATCCACCGGCATAGGCAATAAAATAGAGCCAGTTATCAAGATTTTCGAAGATTTTACTCATTGCCATTAACCAGATCAGGATTTCAAAAAATCCAAGAACCGGAGCCCATAATTTCATTCCTTTTGAAACAAATACTATGCGAATGGTACCGATGGTAACATCAGCGACACGGGCCACAAAAATAAGTAATGGAATGGCTACATATGTGTAGAATGTACTGTCAGAAAATAGCATTAATAATTAGTTGATTGGGTATTGTTTTACTTAACTTCTCCTAGAAAACTCTTTCGGTCAACAATATATCTTTCATGCGCACCAATACCAATTGATATTTCTTTTGAATTAGTAACGACAATATCAAAAAAAAGCTTATTGGTATCTATAAATTTGAGGATGCTTCTGCAATAAATGGTTTCGCCTGTTTTAACCGGATGAAGATGTTTAAAGTTTACTTCGGCACTAACAGTTACCAAACCATCAAGAAGATACTCATCTGTCATTTCTGCACAGCATTGCTCTAAATAGGCAATAAGTGAAGATGTAGACACAAGCTCAATATGAGCGGTGCCCAACTTTGTGGCTAAATCTTTGTCTGAAACCTTAATCTCTTTTTCAAAAAAACTACCTTCATTAAGTTTCTTTGAGAATAGATTGTCTGTTATTTTTAGTGGCTTTGATTGCATAGTGTTGGGTTTTTGGCTACCTCAAATATAAACCATTCCTGTAAGGAAATAAAGGCCTAATTAAAATTCTGATGTAAAATGGAATTCTATGTCCTTAAAATTTTCTTGCGCCAGTTGAAGCATATAAGACGAATCAGCCATAAAAACATCTCTTCCATATTTATCTTTAGCCATGTATTGAAGCTTTCTTTTTTTGAAATCTTCCAACTGTTCTTTGTTATTACTTTTTAACCAACAGGCTTTATATAGGTTAATCGGTTCGTATCGACAGGCCGCACTATACTCGTGTAATAATCTGTATTGAATTACTTCAAATTGCAGAGCACCTACGGTTCCAATAACTTTACGACCATTAAACTGACTGGTAAACAACTGAGCTACACCTTCGTCCATTAGCTGATCGATACCTTTGGCTAACTGTTTTGACTTCATTGGGTCAGCATTTTCGATATATCTGAACAACTCTGGTGAGAAACTAGGCAGTCCTTTATAATGCAATTTTTCACCTTGCGTTACAGTATCTCCAATTTTGAAGTTACCTGTATCTGGAATACCGACAATATCGCCCGGATAAGCTTCATCAATAATTGATTTTTTATCCGCCATAAATGCAGTTGGACTCGAAAATTTCATATTCTTACCCAACCCTACATGATAATAGTTGGTGTTTCTTTCGAATTTACCCGAACATATTTTAAGGAAGGCTAAACGGTTACGGTGATTAGGATCCATATTGGCATGAATCTTAAAAACAAAACCTGAGAATTTATCTTCGTCAGCCTGAACCATTCTTTCTTCTGCTTGCGATGGCTGAGGACTGGGAGCAATTTTCAAAAAGCAATGCAATAATTCACGAACACCAAAATTATTCAAAGCACTACCAAAAAAAACAGGGGCAACGGAGGCATCGCGATATGATTCCAAATCAAATTCAGGATAGACACCTTCAACTAATTCAAGTTCTTCACGTAACATTTTCGAAGAGCTTTCTCCAATTGATTTATCTATTTGATTATCGTAGATATCCGAGATGGAAACACCTTCTTCAATAACTTGTTTTCCAGGATCAAAAAGATATAAACTTTTCTCAAAAAGATTGTATACACCTTTAAACTGAGGTCCGTTTCCAATTGGCCAGCTTAACGGACGCACATTAATCTTTAATTCTTCTTCAACTTCATCCAGCAAATCGAAAGGATCTTTACTTGGACGGTCCATTTTGTTGATGAAAACGATAACCGGAGTGTTACGCATCCTACAAACTTCCATCAGCTTACGGGTTTGTGCTTCAACTCCTTTAGCAGCATCAACCGCAATAATTACACTGTCAACAGCTGTAAGAGTTCGGAAGGTGTCTTCAGCAAAATCCTGGTGACCAGGGGTGTCAAGAATGTTTACTTTATAACCATCATATTCAAATCCCATAACAGAGGTAGCAACAGAGATACCTCTTTGCTTTTCAATTTCCATAAAATCGGAGGTTGCTGTTTTTTTAATCTTGTTCGATTTTACAGCACCGGCAACGTGAATAGCGCCTCCAAAAAGCAAAAGTTTTTCAGTTAATGTTGTTTTACCAGCATCAGGGTGACTTATGATCGCAAAGGTTCTCCTTCTTTTAATCTCTTCCTTAAATCCCATGGTCTTAATTTTTCGAGGTGCAAATTTACACAAACCATTCAAATGATCAGCTTTCTATACCTAATGTTTCAAAAAAACATTTCAATTAATATTTGTTGGAAAGAATGTTTGGAAGTTTCATTTAAAATCTGACAATAAAAGTGTTTGTTTTTCTACCATAATTGAATGATAATTTATATTTTTTCAACGTAAATTCTATTTGAAGAATGATAACCGATTAGATTGATTATATGAGATGGACGAATTACCACGGGCATAGTAAGTATTGTGATGGGCATGGGGAGATTGAGGAATATGTATTAAAAGCCATTGAGTTGAATATGGCTTGTATTGGTATTTCATCACATGCTCCGGTGCCTTTTCATTCGGTGTGGAATATGCCTGCGGATAAAATAGAGCAGTATTGTAGTGAGATTGATTATTTAAAAGTTAAATATAAGGATAAGATAAGTGTATATAAATCATTGGAGGTAGATTATATACCCGGATTATTATCTCCAACGCATGTAGGAATTAATAAACTGGATCTTGATTATACAATTGGTTCTGTGCATTATGTCAGTTGTTTTGATGATGGTACACATTGGGAAATAGATGGTCCGGCACCTGAATTTAAAGTTGGCTTTGAAGAGATATTTCATTCTGATTTTAAAAAGTTAGCTGTGGAATTTTATGCTCTTCAAAATGAAATGTTGCAGAATCATACTCCTGACATTCTTGGTCATATGGATAAGATTAAAATGCATAACGCTGATTTTAATTTGTTTGATGAAAACGAACAGTGGTATCTCGATCAGGTATATCAGACGTTAAAATTGGCTAAGGAAAAAAATGTTGTGGTTGAAATCAATACAAAAGCCTTTAAACGAAGTAACCATCTATTCCCTGGAGAGGAACATTTTCAATTTATTAAGGAAAATAATATACCCATAACCATCAATAGTGATGCGCATCTTACAAAATTTCTGACATTGGGTTTTGAAGATGTAGCAAAGATGTTACTTTCAAAAGGAATCAATACCGTTTACGAATTGATTAATGGAGAGTGGCAACCGGTGGAATTGGTTAGGGAAGGAATTTTAATATAAAAAAAGAGAGCAAGGCGAACCTTGCTCTTTATCTGTTATAATGGTATATTTCCATGTTTTTTAGGTGGATTCGACTCACTTTTATTGGCAGTCATTTCCAATGCCTGTATCAACTTAAATCGGGTTTCTTTCGGATAGATAATCTCATCGATGTAACCCAGTTCAGCAGCCCGGTATGGATTAGCAAAATTCTCACGATAATCATCCACACGTTTTGCTTTCGATTCTTCATCAGTGTCACCTCTGAAGATAATATTTACTGCACCTTCAGGACCCATTACAGCAATTTCTGCTGTTGGATAAGCCATGTTGATGTCAGCTGCCAAATGTTTTGAAGCCATCACATCGTATGCACCACCATATGCTTTACGGGTAATCACAGTTATTTTAGGTACAGTGGCCTCAGCATAAGCATAAAGTAATTTAGCACCGTGTTTGATAATTCCTCCATATTCCTGTACGGTGCCTGGTAAGAATCCTGGTACATCTACGAAAGTTACCAATGGGATGTTGAATGCATCACAAAAACGCACAAAGCGCGCACCTTTTGCTGATGAATCAATATCCAGAACACCGGCAAGGTAATTTGGTTGATTGGCTACGATACCAACTGTTTTACCATCCATTCGTCCGAAACCCGTGATGATGTTTTGAGCGTAATGAGGCATTACCTCAAAGAAATGTTGATTGTCCACCACCTTACTAAGCAAATCATGCATATCATATGGCTTATTCGGGTCTGCCGGAATAAGTGATTGCAGTTCTTCCGTTTCGCGATGTATATCGTCTGTTGATTTAACTATAGGTGGATCTTCCATATTATTGGAAGGCAAAAAGCTCAATAATTCACGAATCATCATTAATGTGTGTTCGTCATCATCTCCAACAAAATGCGCCACACCACTTTTTGAGTTGTGTGTCATTGCACCACCTAATTCTTCTTTGGTTACTTCTTCGTGTGTTACCGTTTTAATAACTTCTGGTCCGGTCACAAACATGTAACTCGAATCTTTGACCATAAAAATAAAGTCAGTAAGGGCAGGAGAGTATACGGCACCACCGGCACAAGGACCCATGATAGCAGAAATCTGAGGTATAACACCGGATGATTTTACATTCAAAAAGAAGATATCACCATAACCTGCTAAACTTTGAACTCCTTCTTGGATACGCGCTCCTCCTGAATCGTTTAACCCAATTAATGGAGCTCCCATTTTAAGAGCCAGTTTCGATATTTTTATGATTTTATCAGCATTTGTTCTACTCAAAGAACCGCCAAAAACGGTAAAGTCCTGGGCAAAAACATAAACCAAACGGCCATCTACCTTACCGTAACCAGTAATAAACCCATCACCCGGGAATTTTGTTTTTTCCATCCCAAAGTTGTTACAACGGTGTGTAACCAATTTATCCAACTCAACAAATGTACCCGGATCAAGAAAAAGATTGATGCGTTCACGTGCTGTTAGTTTACCTGCATCATGATGTTTGGCTATTCTGCTTTCGCCACCGCCAGCTTCTGCTTCACGGTTACGTTCTTCAAACTTCTTATATTTTTCGTCTAAATTTTGCATTGTTTCTAATTTACCTGGATTTACTGAGCTTCAATTTCGATTAGTGGCTGATGTCCTTCTACTGCATCACCTACTTTTACATGAATAGATTTTACTATACCATCAGAGGCACTCTTGTATTCACTTTCCATCTTCATTGCAGAAACAATAATAACGGTCTGACCTTTTTCTACAATATCACCCTCCTGAACTGGTATTTTAACAATCTTGCCAGGCATAGGAGTGGAGATGATATTACTGCCTGTTTCCATATGGCTTTTGGCTTTGGCACGATATCGGGCCACAGCATCAACAACTTCTATTTCGTAATAGTTGTTAAGGGTATTTACTTTATACTGACTGGGTTCATCACCTTCAATCATTTCCATGTTGATTGATTTGCCGTTTAGCAGAATTGAGTAGGTATCTGATTCTACTTTTTCGATGTCTAAATCATAAATACGACCGTCAATCTCAACTTTATAATTAGAGCCAACATGTTCTAATACATGAATCTTGGCAACTCTGGTATCTATTTTAAGTTCTAATGGCATCGTTGGTTGTTTTTAAAGTCTGATAACATTTTTTCTTCGACCAAATTCTTTCCATTGTGAAGTTTTATGTGTTGTATCCAGTGTATGTTCACCATCTAACTTCATTTTCTCTGTGTAGTCGAGATATGCAACTAAAAGGGCAATGTCTTCACAATAGTCTGAACAATCATCATCAGTCATCAGAAAGTCCATATTTTTTTCAATAAAATGAGTATCGTAGTTACCATCAACAAAATCTTTGGCCTCCATAATCTTCGATACAAATGGAATAGATGTTTTTACACCGGTTATTTTGTACTCATAAAGGGCCCGTTTCATGCGTTCGATTGCTTCACTCCGGGTAGGTGCCCACGAGATCAACTTAGAGATCATCGGATCATAATGAAATGGTATTTCATAACCTTCATATACATAACCATCCGTTCTAATACCCAATCCAAGAGGTTCAGAAATACTTTTTACCACACCCGGACTTGGCATAAAATTATTCTTATGATCCTCGGCATAAATACGGCACTCGATAGCATGCCCATTCTGTCTTAAATCTTCTTGTTTAAAAGGTAGTGGCAATCCATTGGCGACGTTAATCTGTGCTTTAACAAGGTCGATACCGGTAACACGTTCTGTAATGGGATGCTCAACCTGTAAACGGGTATTCATCTCAAGAAAATAAAAATTTAGATTGTTATCAACCAGAAATTCTACCGTTCCGGCACCAACGTAGTTAACCGATTTGGCTGCATCAATGGCTCTTTTACCCATTTCTTCACGAAGTTTTGGTGTCATTAATGGGGAAGGTGTTTCTTCCACTACCTTTTGGTGACGTCTTTGAACAGAACATTCGCGTTCGAATAAATGAACGTAGTTGCCATGTTGGTCAGCCATTATCTGAAATTCAATATGGTGAGGACCTTCTACATATTTTTCAATATAAACAGCGTCGTTACCAAATGCAGATCGGGCTTCTGATTTAGCCATCTCATAAGCCGAAATAACATCTTTCTCTTCTCTTACCAGCCTCATTCCTTTACCACCACCTCCGGCGCTTGCTTTTATCATTACCGGATATCCAATCTGATTGGCTATTTCCTTTAAACGCGTATTGTCAGTTATATTCTCTTCGGTGCCAGGAACAACAGGAACGCCTGATTTTATCATCAGTTCGCGGGCAGTGAGTTTATCACCCATTGTATTTATGGCATGGATTGACGGACCAATAAAAATTATCCCAGCCTTACTTACCTTGTCAGCAAACGTTGCATTTTCTGATAAAAATCCATATCCAGGATGAATGGCATCTGCTTTTGCTATTTTAGCTACTTCAATGATTTTATCTATATTAAGATAGCTTTCTGCCGAACTGGCCGGGCCAACGCAATATGCTTCATCTGCATACCTAACGTGCATTGCCTTACGATCTGCCTCGGAGAAGACAGCGACTGATAAGATTCCCATCTCACGACAGGACCTCATAACTCTAACCGCTATTTCTCCACGGTTGGCTACTAATACTTTTTTAATCATAATAGAAATAAGGGTTTCTTATCGAGCATAATTGCTCTGCTATATAAAAAATTAAACACGTTTTTGTTCTATAATGTAAATAAAGATTCAAAAGTCCTTAACTATGAAAGTCCGTTAAATGTTCAATTGAGAAGACTAAAAAATCATTTGTGTGGAATGAGTATAAATAACGAAACAGCACAACCACTCTGCAATTCAATGGTTATTAATTGTATATATTTGGATTATTAATCTGACAAAATTTTAACTGATATGCTGAATAAGAACGTTGAAGAAGCTCTGGTAAAACAAATTGAGAAAGAAGCATACTCTTCAAATTTTTACCTTGCCATGGCTGTATGGGCTGATACGAATGGATTTGAAGGAACCGCTAAATGGTTTTATGCTCAAGCTGATGAAGAACGCTTACACATGCTAAAATTCATCAAATATGTTAATGAAAGAGGAGGGAAATCTGTAATTCCTTCAATTGAACAACCTCCATATGATTATAAGGATATGAAGGAAGTTTTTGCTAAAACTCTTGAGCACGAGCAATATGTAACTCAATTAATAAACGATATCATTGCAGTATGTGTGGAAGAAAAAGATTATACAACACAAACATGGATGCAATGGTTTGTTAATGAGCAAATAGAAGAAGAAGCTTCTGTTGCTGCCATTAATGATAAATTAAGAATATTGGGCGATCATAGTTTGTATATGTTTGATAGAGATATTTTGGCTATGAGAGGCAATACTCCTGCAAGCGCAGAATAAAAAATAAGTTGTTTTAAAAAGAAAAGCCCCTTTCGGGGCTTTTTTAATGTTTGATAGTATACAGAATCTGTTCTTCTTTTGTTATTTGTTCTCCGGTTAAAATGATTGCTGTTTCAATAATTGCCAGATGGGAATATGCCTGAGGGAAATTCCCTAACATTCGGCGAGTATTAAAGTCAAGATCTTCACTAAATAAGCCAAGGTGGTTACCCGATTTTAAAAGTTCATCGAATTTACGTTTTGCCTCATCTTTTAATCCGATCTTGTACAAACTTTTAATCAACCAGAATGAACATATGGTGAATGCAGACTGAGGCTCACCAAAATCATCTTCGTTCTTATATCTAAACATCAATCCTTTATATTCAAGATCTTTTTGAATAGCTAATACGGTTTTTTGATACTTATCACTGCTGGCATGAATAAAATCATAACTTTCCATTAAAAGAACTGAAGCATCCAGGTCGTCACTACCATAGGCTTGCGTAAAGGCTTGTTTTTTCTCTGACCAAGCATTATTATGGATGTCAATTTGGATTTCCTCTTTCAGAATTTTCCATTCATTGGCATATCCGTCACATTTCAGTAAACGGGCTATTTTTTCTGCACGATCAATTGCTACCCAACAAAGAACCTTACTAAAAGTAAAGTGCTTACCTTCACTTCTTATTTCCCAGATTCCTTTGTCCGGTTCTTGCCAGTTATCTTTTACAATGGTTGCAATATTTCTTACTATGGTCCAAAGGTCCTCACTTCGTTCAAGAGTTATTGGGTACAATTTGAAATATTGTAAGATTACATCCATCAAAATACCATAAATATCATTTTGCTTCTGAACATATGCTGCATTTCCTATTCGAACTGGTTTACTTCCTTCATATCCATCCAAATGAGAAAGTTCCATTTCATGTAATTGTTTTTCACCATGAATTCCATACATGATCTGCATTTTTTCTCCTTTATCTGGCATCAGATTTACAATAAAATCAAGGTAACGCTCTACAATACGGGTATGTCCCAATTGTGTCATAATGTTTACAACCATGGAAGCATCCCTGATCCAGCAAAAGCGATAATCCCAATTACGCACCTCACCAATTGTTTCAGGAAGAGAGGTGGTTAATGCTGCAAGTATGGCACCTGATTTTTGATAGTTTAGAAGTTTAAGTGTTAATGCACTCCTCAGAATTTCATTTTCGTATTGCTTATAAGTTGTTGTTCTTTCCGACCAATTAAGCCAGTATACTTTGGTCCGTTGATGCTTTAAATATGAACGAGCTGTTGTTTGAACCAATAGTTTTTGATTGTAGCTCAAAAGAAAAAACTCATTTTGCTTAATCTTTATTTTACTGGAGTCTACAACGTTTTGTTTATCTAACGAAGTATATAAATAAATGGAATCGTATTCTCCTTCGACAGTATGTGCTTTGATGTAATCCTTGTGTATTTCTATGCTTGTTGGAAATTCGGCATACTCCAGCTGTGGATTAAAATTTACTGTAACTTCGACTTCACCTCTAATGTGTTTGATATATCTTACAACATCAGGTGGAGTATAATATTTGCCATTTTCGTTTCGATAACGAGGCATAAAATCATGTAATTCAAATTCACCGGTTGCACATACAAAACGGGTAACCAATATATTGGTTCGTGGCAGATAAAACTGTTCTGAAGAATATTCACCAACAGGTTTCAATCCAAATGATCCCCCTTTTTTCTCATCTAATATTTTTGCAAATGTAGATGGAGATGCAAAATGAGGTAAGCATAACCACTCAATCGAGCCCTTTTCCGATACCAATGCTGCACTTCTGCAATTACCAATTATTCCATAATTGAGATTTTTCATAGGCTAATAACTATTATCGAGTTTGTTTGTTGTTTAATGAAATGGTAAGCTTTATTTTGCTTCAGTACTGCGAAAAAAGGGTATTTTTATGTATTTTGCTACTTTTCGTAGTATTTGTTTATGAATAATTAGTAGATAAACTAAAAATATAATTAGAATTTATGTCCAAATTACACATTGTTGCCAATAGATTACCTTATAGTATTAAAAAAGAAAATGATGAATTTGAACTGATTGAAAGTGTTGGTGGACTTGCCACTGGAATGAAATCAGTTTATAAAGATTACGGAGGGAAATGGATTGGTTGGTCTGGCTTAAATTCAGATGACCTTAACGAAAGTGAAAGTAAGAAAATTGATAACCTACTTGGAGAAAAGAATTGTGTAACGGTTCCTCTTAGTGAAAATGAAATTATTGAATATTACGAAGGATTCAGTAATAAAACAATCTGGCCTCTTTTTCACTATTTCACTCAATATGTTGATTATTCTCCGGTAAACTGGGAAACATATAAAATAGTTAATCAACGTTTTGCTGATAAAGTTCTGGAAGTTTGTGAAGAAGGTGATACCGTTTGGGTTCATGATTACCAGTTATTGCTGGTTCCGGACATGATCAAATCAATTAAACCCGGTGTCACGGTAGGTTTCTTTTTACATATACCTTTCCCTTCATACGAGGTGTTCAGAATTTTACCTTGGCGTATGGAATTACTAAAAGGAATGCTGGGAGCTGATTTATTAGGTTTCCATATTTATGATTATGAGCGTCACTTTATTAGTTCTGTTCGTCGCTTATATGGTTGTGAAATAAATTTCAACCAAATTAATCTGGAAGACAGGGTGATTAAAGTTGATGCTTATCCAATGGGTATCGATTACGATAAATTTGTGAATGCAGCAACCGATGTAATGCATAAAAGTATTCATGAACGATCAGATCTACATAAAGAGTTAGAGAAGTATTTTCTAATGGCTCCGAACAGGAGATTAATATTATCCATTGATCGTTTAGATTACTCTAAAGGAATACCTCAAAGATTAAGAGCTTTTGGTGTTTTTTTAAGAAAATACCCTGAGTTTAGAGGTAAAGTCACTATGATTATGTTGGCTGTTCCAAGCAGAGGACATGTAGAAGAATATCAGATTCTGAAAAAGGAAGTTGATGAGTTAGTTGGAAATATAAATGGTGAGTTTGGTAAGGTTAACTATGTACCTGTTTGGTATTTCTATCGATCATTACCTTTCGAGAATTTAATTGAATTATACAGTTCTTGTGATGTTGCACTGATTACACCTTTAAGAGATGGAATGAATCTGGTTGCTAAAGAATATGTTGCATCCCGGATAACAGGTACCGGTAGTATTGTTTTAAGTGAAATGGCCGGAGTTAGTAAAGAAATGGGAGAAGCAATTACCATTAACCCAATCAACGAAGATGAAATAGCAGATGCCTTACATCGCGCATTAACAATGCCCGTGCCGGAACAAAAAGACCGAATGAAGTTGTTACAACAGCGAATTCAGAGGTATTCGGTGTTTAAATGGGCCAGTGATTTTGTTAATGACCTGAATAAGGTAAAGGAAGTTCAAAAAGAGTTTTTGGCAAAGAAAATTTCGAAAACAGTATATCAAGAACTTGATAAGAAATATGCTAAAGCAAAGAACAGAGCTATCTTTCTGGATTACGATGGAACGTTAACTGGATTTCATAAAAATCCACTGGAGGCTAAACCTAATGAAGAGTTATTCGAAATTCTGAACAGGCTGATAGCTGATGAAAAAAATACGGTTACAATTATAAGTGGTCGCGACAGATACACACTTGAAAAATGGTTCGCAAATGTGCCGATAAATTTAATTTGTGAACACGGTGTTTGGTTACGAAAATTGGGTGAAGAGTGGGAAACACTTACCAATGTAAATAATGATTGGATGCCTATGATTCGTCCTGTTCTGGAAAGGTTTGTGGATCGAACTCCGGGTTCTTTTATTGAAGAGAAAAACTATTCTTTAGTGTGGCACTATCGTAAAGCAGAACCTGAGCAAAGTGAAATTAGAGCGAATGAATTAAAAGATGAGTTGTTGGGTCTGATTGGTAACCTTAACCTAGAGATAATGGAAGGAAGTAAGGTTATTGAAGTGAAAAATGGCGGAATCAACAAAGGAATAGCAGCCCTGCAGTTTATTAAAAATAAACATTTTGATTTTATCACTGCTATCGGAGATGACTGGACAGACGAGTTTATGTTCCGCGAATTACCAAATGATACGATTAGTATTAAGGTGGGGCTAAAACGAACGGCCGCTAATTATAAATTAGAGTCGGTTGAAGCTGTAAGAGGGTTTTTAAAGAAATTAGGTCAACATAACTAATTAAAACGGATGGGTTAGCCCATCCGTTTTTGTTTATACAATAGGAGGCTCCAAAACAAATCTATTTTTTTAAGAGATTATAAACGTGTTGTATCAATAATAGGATTATCTAAAAAGATAGTCTAAGTTTGGTATTGGAAATCTAGCTGTAAATATTGTTTTAATGTTTAAAGAGTAAAGTGTAATGTCTGAAATAAGAAAACTATCTAATCCGTTTTTGAAGTCTAAAGGTGAAGATTACCAGTGTTTTGGTTGTTCTCCCAATAATACACAAGGTCTGTTAATGGAGTTTTATTCTGATGGAAAATATGTGTATGCAAATTGGAAACCTGAAAAAAGATTTGAAGGTTATAAAAATGTGGTTCATGGTGGAATACAGGCAACAATAATGGATGAAATAGCAAGCTGGACGATCTATTCTTTATTGGATACAGCTGGTGTTACTCAAAAAATGGAAGTTAATTACCACAGATCTTTATTTGCTAATAATTCAGAAGTTAAGATAAAAGCAGAAGTGAAGTCTTCTAATGAGAAGCAAGCTGTTATTTATGTAGAAATACTAAATCAGAATAATATAGTTTGTAGTAGTGCCGATGTGGTTTATTTTTTATTTCCAACTGATATTGCCAAAATCAAATATCATTATCCTGGTAAGGAAGCTTTCTGGAATTAAAAAAGCCCCGCTCTTAAGGAAAGAAATTGAACGGGGCAAGGGGAAAACAACCTGTCTGGAAAGATATTGCTAAGATATACAAAAAGAATGCATTCTTATGTTTAAGTATGCTTTCATTATGATGAAAGTCATATTTTGTTACATTAAATTGGGTGTTGCATACATTAAAGGTTCTAGAAATATACTTTGATTCTTCTAAAATTCATATTGCTGTTTCGTTTTTTAGATGTGTTAAGGCGTTGTTTATCAGAAGCTAATGATTGATATTATCGAAATTTAAAGAATGTAGTAGTCCAGATTTAATGATAAATAATGTTTCGTAAGTTTGATGGTTTAATTGAATGGCAGTTTGAGCTGTCAATATCATTTGTAAAAGGAATAAAATCTATAAGTGTATAATTATTCAATAAGTTATAAAGTGTGGTAGCTGAAATAGATTTTTAATAGTGAGAATATTAAATACATTAATGTAACGGCTAAAGGGGGAGATTGATTAACATTCTATTTTGTTGGTTTTATAAATAGAAAGGATTTATAATTTTCTAATTAATTATAGAGAATAAATCTTCTTTTTCAAGTTTAGCCTTAAGTCGTTGATGATTTTGCCAGAATTTATTCTCAATTTGGGCCATTGTCTCTTTAAATTCAGTGGTGTCTTTAATTGGTTCAAACATTGGATCTATAGGTGTAAATAGAGGAACCCATATTTGAATATTCTCTTCCTTAGCAAAAAGTTGAAGATGCTTAATGGCCTTATCAAAATTGTTCATGTAGGCATAATAAGCCGACCAATGAAGGTTTTTATAAGTTGATTGATCTTTTTCGGCGAATTCTTTAAAATCAATGATTAACTTTTCAGCATCAATGTATCGGCCTAATTTACGGTAAACATATGCTATTTCGGCATTTTTATGAATATACGATTGAGTTTGAAGGTAATTTCTAATGGTAATAAATTTATCAAAGTAAACAGCAGCATCCGACCATTTTTCATTGTAATAGCATATATTTCCCATTTCCTGAATAATATCAAATCGGGTTGTGTCTTTGATTAACGTATTAAAAAGTAGTTGTTGAGTTTTATTTAAATCTTTATTCTTAGCATAGAGAATATAAGCTTTAACATAGTCAGAGAACAGGTTGTTAGGGTTGTAACGAAGGGATTTATTAATCGATATAATGGCCTCATCCACAAAGCCTGTTTGAATGAGAGCGTTGCTAAGATGTAAATATATATAACTCGCAGTGGTTGAATCGTAGGATGCAATATCAAGTCTGATACCTTTTAAAGCATATTCAAGGTATTTTTCCGTATCCGGTAGATGGTTTGTATATAAATCGGATAAGGTATTAATTACAGTGGCTGAATTAGGATTGTATTGTAGTGCTTTTTCAAGATATTCAACAGCCTGTTTGTAATTGCCATTTCGAATATAATAAAGTGCCTTGGCATTGAGAGCTACTGCCAATTTAGGATTCAATAATAAAGCTTTATCGGCAAAATAAATCAGGGAGTCTACATACGTTTTACCTGGTTCAAACATGTCAAGATAGTAGTATGAAATTGCCATTACTGAGTATGCCAGTGCAAATTCCGTATCTTTCGTTACTGCTTGTTTCATCAGGCTAATACCTTTTTTTAATCCAGGTATATTTTCGTTATGCATAAAATGAAGCCCCTTTAAATAAAGATCATAGGCTTCCATGTTATTGGTAGGTTTTAGTTCAATCTGCTCTATTTCTTCCGGACTGATAATAACCTCTATTTCATCGGCTATTTTCTTGGCAATCTCCATTTGAATTGAGAAAATGTCAGCTGTCTGCCTTTTATATTGTTCCGACCAAAGATGTTTATCTCGGTTGGCTTCGATTAGCTGTACACTTAATAATATCTGATCGTTTATTTTTTGCCCACTTCCTTCAACTACATACTTTACACCCAGAACTTTGGCAATTTCAGGAATAGTCATATTTGAATTGCGAAACTTTTCTACTGAAGTGCGACTAACAACCTTTACATCCTTTATGGATTGAAGATTATTAAGAATGGCTTCCATCATACCATTGATGAGATACAGGTTTGTTGAATCGCTACTATCGTTTTTAAATGGTAAAACAGCTAAGGTTTTATCATTGTTATTATTGGATTCATTTGATTGCCTGATAATTAAGATGGAAAAAATTGTTATTACAATCAGTAATCCCGTAATGTATGGAATAAGTTTTTTTAATATGTTTTGCTTTACAGTTGTTTCTGTAGTAGTTAGAAGATTGGATTGGTGTTGCTCATATTCGCCTGGTGGATAACCAAACTCCTCACGAAAACATTTAATAAAATAGGATGTGCTGTTGAATCCTACCAGGTAGGAAATTTCAGATACTGTTTTTTCTTTAGATTTTAATAACTTAACAGCTTCCTGTAGCCTTATTCTTCTTATAAACTGACTTGCGGAACATCCTTCTTCTTTTTGAATTCGTCTAAGCAGATTAGAACGACTCATTCCAACTTTGTCAGCTAGTTCTGAAACGCCAAAATTTTCGTTTTCAATATTATTTTGAATTTCCTGCTCCAGTCTGCTTATAAATTCACTTGCCATTACCAGATTATGGTTCGATTAATACTATGACGAAGATACAAATTATTGTTATTTGCAACGGACAATTAAATGTATGAGTTCAAGTTCAAAATAAGCATTTAGATTACACTTCAAATTGACTGCAATAATTCGGTTTGCGTCATAATTTATATTGTTACATCATAATTTACACTCACTCTTCAAACTTTACATCAATCGCTGCATTACTGATTAATAGTGCATCATAGAATGAAGCAACTTTACATCAACAAATATTTAATAACTCAAACACCTGGAAACAGGATAAAAAATTATAGTAATGAAAACATCAAGAAATTTTAATCGAATGGTAATGTTGGTTGTGATGACAGCAACTTTAAGTGGAATGGTAGCATGTAAAAATACCCCTTCTGATACAGGTACTACAGCAAAAAAAATGGATAAACCTTCAATGGATATTTTTGCAGCAGCTTTTATGGGTGATATTAAAGCAATAAGCGCTCATATTAGTATTGGAACTGATTTAAATCAAAAAGATCAATTTGGATCAACACCATTAATTATTGCAACCACATTTAATAAAGTTGAAGTTGCCAAAGCATTAATTAATGCAGGAGCTGATTTAAGTGTTAAAAGTGCCGATGGATCTACTGCTTTACATACTGCGGCTTTCTTTTGTCGAGGTGAGATAGTTGAGTCATTAATAAGTCATGGAGCAGATAAATCATTAACTAATAATTACGGATCAACCCCATTAGAAAGTGTAAGTGGTGCTTTTCAAGACGTCAAAGGGATTTATGAGCAAATTAACAGGGATCTGGGTCCATTGGGATTACGTCTTGATTTGAATTATCTGGAGGAGAATAGACCAAAAATGGCAGATCTTTTAAAATAATTATTAATCCCAAATCAAAAAGTAATGAATGCAATTGAACGACGATATGATATTGATTGGTTAAGAGTAATAGCTATTGCCTTACTTTTAATTTATCACTCAGCCATAGTATTTCAACCCTGGGGTGCATTAATTGGCTTTATGCAGAGTAATGAATCATTAGAGTGGATATGGATTCCAATGTCGTTTCTGAATGTTTGGCGAATTCCATTACTATTTTTTGTGTCTGGAATGGGAGTATGTTTTGCAATGAGGAAACGAAGTTGGAAAGAATTATTGATTGAACGTAGCAAACGTATTTTGGTTCCTTTGGTCTTTGGTATGTTAGCAATTGTTCCAGTACATGTTTTGATATGGCAAAGTTATTACAGCCAACCTTTATCATACGAATGGGGAAGAGGTCATCTGTGGTTTTTGGCTAATATCTTTATCTATGTATTGGTTTTATTACCTGTGTTTTATTATTTGAAAAAAAGCACGCATAAACTTCAGGATACGATCTCAAAGTTTCTGAGCCATCCATTGTCGGCTATATTGGTTACTGTTTTATTTGTTTTGGAAGTTATTTTAGTAAAGCCAGATAGTTTTGAACTTTATGCTTTAACTACACATGGTTTTGTTATTGGTTTTATTTCTTTTTTGATGGGTTATTTATTTATATATAGTGGTGATCGATTTTGGGACGAAATAAAATCAAAAAGGTGGATTTATTTCATTATAGCTATCACTTTATATCTTATTCGTGTATTCATATTTGACTTAGCTTCCCCTAAATTTATTATAGCAGTTGAATCTGTATCGTGGATTTATACGATCTTTTCATTTGGATTTAAATATTTGAATCGTTCAGGTAAATCCCTAAGCTATCTAAGTAAAGCAGCTTATCCGGTGTATGTTTTGCATATGATATTTTTATACCTGGGAGCGACCTTAATCTTACCGTTCAATATTAATACAGAAATGAAATTTGCAGGGGTGACTGCAATTAGTTTGTTTGGAAGCCTAATAGTTTATGAATTATTAATCAGACGAATAAAATGGATCAGTGTTTTATTTGGTGTATTTCAGACTAAGAAATATGGAGGTGCTGAATTTATTACAAGTGCAGAAGTGTTGAGCTACAGAGCCTAAACAAAAAAGCCGGAGCTTTCGTTAAAGACCGGCTTTTCATTTAACTTAAATCACTAAATATCAGAGCATGGTTTGAATGAAAAACACCAATGCTCCGGCAAGGTAACCTGCAATACCGATAAGACTTACCTTTTTCAGGTACCACATGAAATCTATTTTTTCGAGGCCCATGGCAGCAACACCAGCTGCAGAACCAATAATTAATATACTACCTCCTGTTCCGGCACAATATGCCAGAAATGACCAAAAGTTACCATCCTGAACAAAATTAGCCATGTAACCAGTAGCACTTGCACCAGCTATATTATACATACCCATAGAAGCAGCTACCAAAGGCACGTTATCAACAATAGAAGAAATGGCTCCAATCAGTATGTTAATAATATATATGTTTTTAACATGTTTATCCAGGTAATTTGCCATTATATCAAGGTGTCCTGCAGATTGTAACGCGGCTACAGCACTTAATATACCTAAAAAGAATAATACTGTTGGCATGTCAATTGCCTTTAGTACAGCCGTAACAGTGTATTTTCTATGGTCCAGTCCTTCTCTGTTTTTCAAATAACGATCCGTCATTATCCATAATACAGCAAGGCCTAATAACATCCCTAAAAATGGAGGTAAGTGTGTGATAGTTTTAAATACAGGTACAGAAATTAATGCCAATATTCCAACAACTAACATAAACACTCTTTCCTGATGAGTTGTAAATTCTCTGGTTTCGTTTTCATCCAAAACAGGGCGTAAAGCTTGACCTTTAAGCATTAAAGAAAATAAAAGAGTAGATACAATCATATTAACCAGCGAGGGTAAAAGTACTGAAGAGATAATGCTAGCTGCAGTAATTTGATTACCAATCCAAAGCATAATGGTAGTGACATCACCAATGGGTGACCAGGCGCCACCAGCATTAGCTGAAATAACAACCATGCTGGCAAATATCCATCTGTTATGTTTATCTGTTAGTAATTTTCTTAAGACAGTAATGATAACAATGGTAGTGGTAAGGTTATCAAGTACGGCCGACATAAAAAAAGTAAGTGTACTGATGATCCAAAGTAACCTTACAGTATTAGTACTTTTGATTTTATTTGTAATTATTCTGAAGCCCTGGTATTTGTCAACCAATTCAACAATTGTCATTGCTCCAATTAGGAAGAATAGTATAGAAGCGATTTCAGACAAATGATGATATAATTCATGCTCAGTAATGAAATGATGTAAATCTTCAGTTCCATTTCCAAGTGCCTTGAAAGATTCCCAGGCTGAGCTATAACCCAACCCTAAAATACTTTCGCCGCCAAGAGCATAAATAGCCCATATGAGTGAGCCCATTAGAAGTGCCATTCCGGCTTTGTTAATGTGATTGATGTGCTCGAAAACGATAAAACCATAGCCCAGCACAAAGATGATTAGCATTAATAAAAACATCCTCTATAAAGTTTAGATAATATAAATTCAATGGAGTAGATTACTCCATAATAGTGTTCTTGAGTTTTTGTTGAAAAGAGTATTGTTTATTAAGCTTTAAATGGGGGTGATTTATCAGCTTCGTAACTAATTAAATAGCTGATAAATTGGTTGTAGTAGCAATATTTGTTTTGCTCAAAATTATAATGATGCAATTTGAAATTACACTTGTAGCAAAATGATGGTAAATCATCGAAATCTGTAACACTAATATAATCAGGGGTCTCAACAAAAGAAATTGTTAATTGGTTGGATATAATATTATCCTTATCCATCCTTATTTCATGATGGTTGGAGTAAATATTTGTAAATACAAATATTGTTAGGCTGGATAAGATGTTTATTATGATTGCCATATTTTAATGTCGCGCAAATGTAGGGATTTTGACGGGCCTTTAATGTAGAAAGTTGTGAAAAATAAATAAATGTTATTTAATGGTATGTTAATACTATTGTCTGTGCTTTAAAGAAGATACCATTGATATTCGTTTTTCTATAAAAGTATATACGTTGAGTTATAATGAATAGACTCACAAAAGGAAGAATCTGTTTAGAAATTTTTATGGATACAACATTCTAACATAAAACAATATAGTTAAGTTAATATTATCCAATAGCCCAAATTATTGCTATTTTGGGCTATTGGATTTCTTATTATATTTTATTGAGAAAAGTATTTTAGCTACAACCACCTTGAACCCTTGTAACCTTTTTTTCAACAGGTTTATCCATCTTTGAAAGGGCTTCTTTTATTTCATTTAGTTTAGTTGCTGCGCTTACTCTAAAATGATAAATATTTTTTTCTCTCTTTGATGCATTCTCAGAAAGGCTCTCTATATCAAAATAGTTTTTGTGGAATTCTTGAGCTGAAGTTGTTAAGGCAATATTTTCTGCTTTACCAAAATATTCAGCTATTAGATATGCCCTTTTACTATCATTATCATTTTCAGCATAGAAAATATTTGTCTTTTCCCTTTGTTTTAATATTGCTCTGTATTTAATATCAGACAGTTCAGTTAATGGAATATTAATGGCAGTTGGTATATGAAATTTGTCAAAATCTTCTTTCGATCTCACATCAATAAGATTGTATTTATAATATTGACTAATTAATTCATCAGCTAATTCATCACCATCCATATTGGTGATGTGAACAGAATGTTCTAATAACATTTTTTCAATGCGTTGATGAACAAGTTCAGAGCGTGTAGGTGTAACTAATGTTATCAATACTAATAAAATAGCAACCCCTCCGGATATTGAATATGTAATAATGCTTTTTTTTGTGATGGAAGCTTTACGCCTGTTTACTTTGTCCTCTATCTTCTGTACAATATAAAATGTACTTACCGCTATAATAATTGTAATCAATGCAAATACCTCTCTTGACATACCTAACATCTCAAACATCAAAACATTACCCATGTTGGCTGCATTATCTAGTACACTGATTAAAGGATAGGATTCTGTAAAAACAAAAATTCCTAAAAGCGCACCAATAATAAAAGTCATACCATCCATTTTACCAGTGGCTGCTGCACACACACTTGTGCCAGGACAAAAACCACCAATGATAAATCCTACTCCCATTATTGCACCTCCCAAAAGGGCTGCATATAGAAATGTTGGATTTATATAGATAATATCAATATTTAATAATCCTAAATGGTTTAATAAAATGACTCCAATCATTGCTGTAACACCAGCAGTAAAAAATACTTTTAATACAGTAAAGTCATAGCCGTAAAATAAACCAACTAATTTACGGGTTGAACCGAATCCAGCTTGTTCCAGAGCAAAACCAAATCCAAAACCTAAAATAATGGCAATTATTAAACTAAAATCGCTACTTATAATATGCGGTACTAATGGTCCCATCTTTATTTTAATTTATTAATCCATAATTTTCTGAAAAAGAAAGCAACTCCGTATGCCATTCCAAAGATAGAGAGCATCGTAATAATACCTCCAAATGACATTACGGCCATTCCACTAAGAGCTGCACCACTTGTACAGCCTCTAGCCAGTTGACTTCCAAAACCAAATAATGCACCACCTAATATGGCAGCTGCTACTCTTGTTGACTTAGTAACATTTGGACCACGTTCTAATTTTAAACCAACTCGATTTGAAACTAGTCCTGAAACAAAAGCACCTAGTATTACACCAATGACTTCAAATACTAACCAGCTTTTTAAAGGACCATCTGGGTGGCTTTCATTATAATGCTTAAAATAATCTGTGTTATCAGCATGCGTAGGTGCAATATCATTTACAGCTTCTATAACAACACTTTTTAATGCGCCGCTGGCACCTAATCCCCGTCCAGTGATATAAATAGTTGTTAATAAAACAAAACCGAGAATAAACCCTGCCAGATATGGATTCATGTATTTTTTAGGTTGTTCTTTCATCATGGTCATTTTTTTCTTGTTTGTCAACAGAAATATTTTCTTCTTCTAACAATTCCCAACCTGTAATCATCCCTTTTAAATTAGACGTTGGAGTGTGGCCTGTGGTGGTCATATATACATGTACAATTATAAAGGCTAAAAGTAAAAATGCACCAAGTGTATGCACAATTGCAATGATGTTTAAAGGTATACTGCTAATGATAATTGTATCGTTTACATCAAATGTTTTATAGTACATAAAAAGTAATCCCGAAAGAATTACAATAGGAGCCATTATAAGCTTGAAACCGATGTATACCATTGCCTGCAATGGATTTAGTTTTTTTCTTGGTGATTTTATAGTTGGATGGGGTGCTCCTTTAAACATGCCAACTGTATAATACTGTATTTGCATTTTAAGTTTTGAAATAGTTGGAATATATTGTTTCCATTCTCCGGTTGTAAAATGCCAAAAAATAGAAAAAGCAATTAGTCCTAAAAGCAAATATGAGGCAACTCGATGGTAAATAACTGCGTTCTCAAAACCAAAGAGACTGAACGAATCATGGACTTCAAATCCGGTTAAAGCCAGAAAAAAGATTAAAGCAGCCTGACTCCAGTGCCAGAATCGTTCAAATTTTCTATATATGTAAACTTTACGCATAATTCAAGTATTAGTGGTTATTTGTATTTTGATGAAACAACTCGTGCTATGGTATGAATTGCTACTCCCACAAAGGATCCAATAAGAATTAGATGACCAAATAATTCAATCCATTTATTTTTGTCACGACCTATTATGTATATGCCATTAACATTAGCCAATCTTCCATTGTTACTCGTATGACACTCGTTACATGATAATGCTTCATCTTTTGGTGAAACCATATGATTGATTGGCCAGTACATTTCTGTTTGAACAAAAGTATATTCACCACTATATGGTAATCCTATTTCTTTCATTCCAGCTTGAGCAGATAATTCCCAATCAAAATCCATCCAGTAAGCACTATCTCCTTTGTTTTCTGCGTATAAGCGTGGTTGGATGAGCATTTTAGTATTTGGGTCATATATTTGATCACCACGATGAACTTTTACTGGATAAATTTTTGAATGTGGGTCATCCGCATTTCCCAATAAAGAGTTGATTTGAACTGGGAATGTTGAGACAGTATCTCCTAAGGCATAATGTTTGGCTTTGCCATTGAACCATAGATATTCAGGTTGAACATTCTTTTGCCAAATAAAACTACCTTTGATTGACATGTATGAATGATTACCCATACTATCTTCCTCGAAAAAAGGTTGGCCATTTTGATCTAGCTTACCAGCCTCTGACCATAACCAATTCATTTTAGTTGCATTTTCTTTTGCATAAATAGGGATATGGCAGGTTTGACAAGAGACTTTTGAGAAATGACGATTTAATAACTCATTTAAGTGAGGTTTTGGGGTATGGCATTCTGTACATTCTAAACGGTTTGTATTTGTTGATGATACAGAGTATAATCTACCTTTAATATGATGTTTGTCAGAAGTATGGCAGTCAACACAGGCTAAATTAATTCCATTACCAGCCATATGCACATCGGTGCTGCGAGAGCATGATAATAAAGACTCCTCTAAATCCCCATGTTTTACATTATTGCCACCTCCACTATAAAAGTGGCATGATCCACAATTAATTTTATCCGGGCGTCCAACATGCTGAGCTACTTGAGTTAGATTGACATGTCTGTCTGGATATCCTGCCATGGATGCCCCTTTAATGTATTCTTCACTTTTATCATGACAGACCATGCAATCAACATTTCGCGCGTTATTAAAATCAAATGTGTTACCATCCATTCCGAATCCAATATGACATTTGGCACAAGCCTGTTCATTGCCGCTAGAACCAATACAGAAATTATTGATTACATTTTTTTTGCCTAATTTGGCAATCCCTTTTCCTTCAACATATTCTAAACGATCCCAATTCCAGTGATTGGAATGCATCACTTCAATATGACGTTCATTGTGACAACTGATGCAGGTTTCGGTAACTTCTTGCGGTGTTTTAAATTCTTTTTTTAAAACATCGAATTGACTATGGTCTACTTTGGCTGTTGGTTTAAATATGTATTTCTGTTTTAATTCATACTGTGCTTTATTGATTGGATCATCCTCATGCAAGAGGTTAACAGATAGAAGTATTAAAACAGTTGCCAAAACTATAAATGTTGTGACTTTAATCATTTGATCTAGGTATATAAAAGTATAGAGACAAATATATGTATATAAATAGATATAAAAACTGAAATTTATTGCAATAACCTAATTTATAATAAGTCTTATTAAGGATTAATTTCCTTAATAGAGGCTTTGGTTCGTTTGTAATTTCAAATCTTCAATATAAAAGTGTTAATAAGCGCTTTAAAAATGAATGGAATGATTAATGTCTAAATATTATTGATCAAATTTTTTGTGAATGCTTTGCTTTTCTTTTATTTCGGCATTATGAAAAGAAGAGTATCTATGATCAGGTGGAAGTTGTTATTGGTATTTATAATATTGGGACGTATGGCCAATGCTTCATCTCAGGCAGATTCTCTTTTAAATGACTATAAAGAGAAATTAGCCAGTATCTTTGTAGTTCCTTCCGCAACTCTTGATGATAAATATGAATATCAACCAGGTTATGTTTTAGTGAATAAATTATCAAAGCCACAGAAAAATCAACAAACTGTTTCAAAAATAATCATCGATTTACGTGATGGTAAGAAAGATTATCTGGCTTATAATTTTCCATCCAATGAAATTTTATCCAATGTGTCAGAAAGCGGTTTTATTCATAAAATAAACAATTCGGCTTTATTGTATGAAGCTAAAAATGGAGCTGATGGAATTTTTATGCATGATGAGGAAGGAAAAAGTATATTATCAGTATTTAAAGATTCGACACTTTCAATTAAAAAATACGAGGTAGTCAGATTTCCAAAGGAACTAAAGAGATTTTTGCCGAATAAAGGTTTTGATACAGCAAGGGAAGTTGGTATTGGAATGTCAAATTGGAATCGGTTTAGCTGGCGTAATTTGGGATTGTATTATTTTGATAATCAATTTACTCTTAATCCTTCTTTTGAAGAACTTTTGGATAAAGGTGTGCTTTTTTATTCTGAGAATATTGCTGAAGATCATGCTAAATTAGTAAGAGCTTACGAAAATCACTTATTATTAATAGAGTCAAAGATTGAACAATCATACCAATACGACACAGTCGGTGTTAAAAACGAGCTTGATGAAGTTTCATTAAATGAAGTCATAGTGGAGCAGACAGCACTAAGGTTAAGTGCTTACCGCAATTCATTAGCATTATATCAAAAAAGAAACATCCTACCCTTAATTAATGTTGATCAGATTAATGGTGTTGTGAGTGATCATCGAAAAGATAAAAGTGATGATTTTATCAATAGGGCCAGGTTTTATTTGCCCAATATTTTAAATGCGAATGATTCGATAAAAACACTAAACCTATATATATCACTTTGTGATAGGCAGGATAAGTTAATTGCAGTTAGTGAAGATTTAAGGCGTATTAAAGATTTTGAAGGTGTTTCAAAAATTCTTGTCACAAAAGGACTAGCTGAGCCCTTTTTCAATTCTTCATTATTGAATGATTTTGATGCTGTACTTGTGGCTGATGAAGTTGACGAAATAACATGGGATTTATTGGCTCAGGCATTATTTGGAGGCATTAGTGTAAGTGGAATCAATTTAAAGGCTAGTCATCTTACCGATTTGGGTTTCCACAATGCTGGTATCTCAAAAAGCAGATTGGCATTTTCGCTGCCGGAAGTAGTTGGCATGTCGACAGATACTCTAAAACGGGTTGATAAATTAATATCCAAGGCTATTATCGAAAAAGCAACACCGGGTGCCCAGCTATTAATAGCTCGTGGCGGTGAAATAGTTTGGCAAAAAACATATGGATATCACACCTATTCCAAAAGGATCAGGACCAGTAATGAAGATCTTTATGACGTAGCATCAGTTACAAAATTATGCACAACCTTACCAATTGTAATGGATATGTATGAAAAGGGAATAATTAACATAGATGACTCATTAATACATTATCTTCCGGGTATTGATACAATTGATAAAAAGGATATCATTATTAAAGATCTTCTTTTGCATCAGGCTGGTTTGGTAAGTTTTATTCCTTTTCATCGAAATGCGATAGATGAAGAGTCATTAAATGAGCATGCGTTGTATAGCAGACATTATTCTTCAACTTACAATATTAAATTAGATCAATGGTTTTATCAAAATAAGAATGCCAAATATCGAAAAGATGTTTTTCAGGGTATTCAAGATTCAGCATTTAGTGTGCAGGTAAGTAAGAATCTGTTTATGAATCATAATTATATAGATTCAATGAAGGCCATGGTATACAATTCTAAGCTTTACGAGCAAAAGAATTATCTTTATAGTGATGTGGGTTATCATTTTCTACATTTAATAATGGATGCTAAGTTGAAAATGCCTATTGATGAATATTATTATACTCATTTTACCAATCGACTGGGCATTAACAGGATTTTGTATAAACCACTAAGTAAATTTAGCACCAATGTTATTATACCTACCGAAAATGATAAATCCTTCAGAAAAGAGCTTTTGCATGGATATGTGCATGATCAGGGTGCAGCTATGATTGGAGGGGTAGCAGCAAACGCAGGAATTTTTGCCAATTCTGCAGATTTAGCCATCTTTTCTCAAATGCTTCTTAATAAAGGTGAATATGGAGGTGTAAAATACTTTAAACCAGAAACCATTGAATATTTTACCTCCAGGCAAGATTCCTTAAATCGAAGAGGTTTGGGAGTTGATAAGCCCGAATTGGACCCTGATAAACAAAGTCCCGCGTCATTGTTAGTTTCGTCATCATCTTATGGTCATACAGGTTTTACCGGTACGATGGTTTGGATAGATCCTGAATACCAGCTGATTTATATCTTTTTGTCCAATCGTATTCATCCTGATTCCTATAATAAAAAGTTAATTGAATTAAATGTACGAACAGATATTCAGGATGTTATATATAAGTCAATCATTAGTAATTGATTTTTATCTTCACCTATTAATTGAATTTCGTTTTATCTTGTTGTAATTTGTTAATACAATAATCATCTGATCTTGTATCTGGTTAATAAAAATTTTAAATAATAATTAAACGAAAGCTTTCGAAAGCTTATTAAAAATAGTTAAAAGGTTATTAAAACTTTGTTTATCGTTATTTTTAATCAATTTAAATTATAAATTTGCAATCTATCAAAAAGGACAATCACATTAACATTTAATGTTATGATAGTAAAATTTAATCAGAAGATTTCACCAGCCGGTAAGTTTAAAAATGAAGGCTACCACGATGATCCGTATCTGAGATCATTAATAACGAAACATGAGAAAATTGCCACTAAAATCTATGGATCTTCAACAGAGGGATCAAAAGCTTTGGCATCTGAAATAGCTTCTATTATTAAAATTAAGGAGCTTGAAGGAGCGAAGTGTGTGTTAGGTTTAGCAGTAGGTTCTGCACCCAGTGAGGTGTACGATGAGTTGGTGAGCATGCACAAGAAAGAAGGTTTAAGCTTTAAAAATGTGATTGTATTTAATGTGATGGAGTATTTTCCAATTGCTCCAAATGCATTACAAAGTTTCAGCAGAAACATTAAGGAGAAATTTTACGATCGTATTGATATACCAAAGGAAAATATTTTTGAACTTGATTCAACGATTCCTCAGGAAAGTATTTATAAATTTTGCCGTGGATTTGAAGAACAAATCGATAAAGTAGGCGGAATTGACATGCAGATTCTTGGAGTAGGAGGAACAGGTCATATTGGTTTAAATGAACCGGGCTCTTCTTATAATTCACTAACAAGAATTGTTTCGCTGGATGATATTACAAGAACAGTAGCAGCCTCCGATTTCTTTGGTAAGGATAATGTGCCTCGTAAGGCTATTACAATGGGAGTAGCTACCATTATGAAGGCAAAACGTGTTCGTATTTTGGCATGGGGTGAAGGTAAAGCTGATATTGTTCAAAAAACAGTTGAAGGCACTATTACAGAAGAAGTTCCTTCTTCATTTTTGCAGCGCCACAAGAATTGCCATGTTATTGTTGATGAGGCGGCTGGTAATGAGCTTACCCGAGTTAAAACACCTTGGTTAATAGATAGTGTAGTTTGGGACGATCGGTTGGTAAAAAAGGCGGTTGTTTGGCTATGTCAAAAGGTGAATAAGCCCATTCTTAAGTTGACTGATCGTGATTACAATGATAACGGCATGGGTGATATCATTGCAGAAAAAGGATCGGCATACCAAATTAATATTCGCATTTTTAATGAACTTCAGCATACCATTACAGGTTGGCCCGGTGGAAAGCCAAATGCTGATGATACCTATCGTCCGGAAAGAAAATCACCAGAGAAGAAAAGGGTAATAATCTTTAGCCCACACCCTGATGACGATGTTATTTCTATGGGAGGAACGATGTTGCGTTTGGTTGATCAGGGTCATGATGTTCATGTGGCATATCAGGTTTCTGGTAACCTTGCTGTATCAGATGATGATGTTCTTCGCTACATCGATTTTATTGGGGCTTATGCTCGTGGGTTAAAAGTTGATACAAAAGAAATAGAGGCTGAACACGAGAAAATACGAAAATTTATTGCCAATAAAAAGCATGACCAAATTGATTTACCTGAGATACGTCGAATTAAGAGTTTGATTCGTGTAGGTGAGGCTAAAGCAGGTTGTCGTTATGCAAACGTAAAAGCTGAAAATGTTCATTTCCTGAATCTTCCTTTCTATGAAACAGGAGGAGTAGAGAAGAAGCCAATTGGCAAAGAAGATGTAAAAATCATTGTAGAAATGATTAAGGAGGTAAAGCCACATCAGATTTATGCAGCGGGTGATTTATCTGATCCTCATGGAACACACCGCGTTTGTCTGGACGCTATATTTCAGGCAATTGACATTCTTAAGAAGGAAGAGTGGATGAAAGATTGTTGGGTTTGGTTGTATCGTGGAGCGTGGCACGAATGGGAAATTCATAATATTGAGATGGCTGTACCTATTAGTCCGGATGAATTGATGCGTAAGCGTAATGCAATATTTAAGCATCAATCACAAAAGGATGGAGCAATGTTCCTGGGAGGTGATAGTCGTGAGTTTTGGCAGAGAGCAGAAGATAGAAACAGAGGAACCGCTCAGTTGTATAACGACTTGGGAATGGCAGAATATGAAGCATTTGAAGCCTTTGTTCGTTACGAATTTTTATAGTGTTTAGATTAATGATAATATGAACAGGTGTTGGTTATCCTTCACCTGTTTTTTTATCTAAAATCGACATGATGTAGCTCCAATAAAGTATTTGTATATCTTTGGGGCAAATAAATAATAAACAAATGAATAAGAAATTGATTTCTAAACTGATGATGGCTGGTGCAATTGCATTTGGCGTTATCTCTTGTCAGCAGGGAGCTTCTGATGCGCCTGCAAAATTAAATGCATTTCAGGATAGTTTGAGTTACAGCTATGGTATCTTAATTGCAAATCAATTAACAAATATCGAAGGATTAGATGCTGATATGGTAGCTGCGGGTGTACGTGAACAATTGAATAATAATGGTCAGGTAACTCCACAACAGGCAAATGATGTGTTAACCTATGAGATGAGAAAAGAAGGAGAAGATTTTTTGGCTGAAAATGCTAAGAAAGAAGGAGTAATGGTAACTGAAAGTGGTTTGCAATATAAAATTCTGGAAGAAGGTTCTGGTAGAATACCTACTGCAACAAATACTGTGAAAGTTCATTATACAGGTACTTTGGTTGATGGAACTAAATTTGATAGTTCGGTTGATCGTGGTGAACCAGCTGAGTTTCCTCTTAATCGTGTTGTTGCAGGTTGGACAGAAGGATTTCAATTGTTAAAAGAAGGAACAAAAGCTATCTTGTACATTCCTTATGATTTAGGATACGGTCCACGTGGTTCTCAAGGTGTAATTCCTCCATATGCAACCTTGATTTTTGAAGTTGAATTGATTGAGATAGTAGATTAATTATCTTATCACACAAAATACAGGAGGGTGTCCAAAATTGAGGCACCCTCTTTTTATTATTCAAAAAAATGGAGTTCTTCCTTAAATTATTTCATCCAGCTGAGAGCTTATATGTGAG
>NZ_JBNGOX010000032.1:0-65666 GCF_050589785.1 Carboxylicivirga caseinilyticus
CTTATCAATCCCCATAGTCAGCTATTTCTACCCGGTTGTCGGCAACACGCGCGCTCAGCCTTTGGTTTGCAACCAGGCAGAACGCTTAGTTGTTATGCCTAGTTGTTTATCATTTCATTCAGATTTATTATCTCATAATTTTTTATTTTCGATGGTGGAGTTTCTCCCATATAAACCGTTTGAAATCTAAAGGTTTTTCCTTTGTAGTAAAGGTCATTTATTGAGTTATTGAATACAAAGTATTTCTTAGTAAATAATATGACATAAATTGTTTTTTGAAGGGATTCAAGTCCGTTTAATCTGTTGATATAGATTTCTGTTTGAATGAAAGAAGATACAATTTTATTTATTTCATCTTTAACGCTATCGATATCTTTATTCCAGCCAATTTGCTTGTATTCAACCAGAAATGAATTACTACCATTTATGGCTAATGTATCTAATCTGCCATTTTTTAATTGCACTTCTGATAATGGGAAGTAACCTTTATGAAAAAGAAATGTTTCAAATTCTTTTTGGAGTTGTTTTTCTCCTTCTGGAAATTCATCTGCTTTTCTAAAATTTTCCATGAAAGTTATAAATTGGTCAATAGAAACATCGATGGAAAAGCCTTCAAGTATTTTTTGTTGAAGGTATTCCTTTATTTTCTTACAGTCTGTTAAATAGGTTTTATCATCTGTCAACTTATCCCCAGAAGCTACAATTTCATGAAAAAATCTTTCATTAAAACTGTTAGGAATTCCTATTGGATTTATGGCTTTATACAAATTAAATAATCGTAATGCACTATTAGCTTCAGTTTGTTCCTTTAAAAAACCAGTTAAATATTCAAGTTTTGATATTTGCTGACTGTAATTCTCCATTAAAGCAAATGTATTTCCCCAGTTTGTTTTAGGTTTTGTGTAGTCCCAACGGGTGAAAATCTCAACCAATATTGAATATATTGCCTTTAAAACAACGGTCTCCTGTGGTTTTGGTAGGGCATCATATTTTATCAATTTCAGAAATAAGTCTTTCGCTTGAATTGATAATTCAGTTTTAAAGGGATTTTTCCAGCCGTCATTAATTTCTTCCGGTAAGTTGTCAAGCCCAATTTCATTTATTATGACGTTTGATACTTCTCTAATTGAGGAGCAAATTTCAGAGATTATGTCCCGGTATGTTTTGTCGTTAAATAGATTTTTGTCATACGCTAATAACTCTCTAAAAGGTAGTTTAATAATATCGTTTGTATATATAAAATGAGTAAAGAATGCAACTTCTTTATGGTAGTTTAAATAAGCACCTTTCGCATTATTATTTGAACTATTTATTGCTTGTTGGAAAGCATCTTCAACGATTTCTATTCTAAAATCAAGCGCTTTTAGTATTTTTTCAATCATCGGCTATTTTTTTACAATTAGGCATAACGGATTGTGTATGAAACGTGGCAGTCTGCGGAGAGCGACATTGTCCACCGACAATGACGTTAGGAGCGGGCTGATACGTTTCATGCTTGTACAACCTCTGCCATGTTTTATACACTTTGTTAGCGGTTGTTTTTTTCGGTCCAATAATTGCTTTCTCTATTTCTAAATGGAAACTCCTCAAGGTCACTTATATGGTTAGTCCGTTTCAAAACACTTTTAATTAGAAAGCTTTGTAAAGAGTCTGCATATAGTGAAGCATATACAGAAGGTTTATTCAGGTCGTGGTTTTCAAATCCAGTTGAAATATAATAAATGGGATTTGTCAGATTGTCTATTACCATGTAATAGAACCTCTCAATTGGAAATATAAATGGAATATTGTTTTTAATCATTGTTGTAGGACTAAGTCCTGAAATTTCCAATTTTTCATTAATCAACTCTTTTATTATAGTTACGTGTACAGGATAGCTATAATAAATTGGTTCATAGTTATATTGCATTCCGCTTTCTCCAAATGTATTTACGCCAGGTACATTTGTTCCATTTACAGTTTTATAGAACTGTTTTAGTTCATACGGGAATTCAAAGCCTAATTCCTTTTGAAATTCACCTATTTCTCTATCTGATAAACCGATATTCCACTTGGTTCCTTTCTGAAAATCAAGACCATAAGCTTCTTTATCTAATTCAAATTCCTCAAAGTGTTTTTCACTAACATCTTTGAACCAAGTCATAAATTCGTCAAATCGCTCAGGATGTTTCATGTTGTTCTTTTAATAACCGCTAACTATTCTGTAACCGTCATTGTATGACGGTTATATTTCCTTTGTCCGTTGTTCCGCTTTCTAGTTTGCGGCCATTAGTATTGATAATATCCTTTAAGTGGCTTTTAATCATTATAGTGTGTTGATTGCTCATATAGTAATGCATATCAATATATTGTTATAAAATTAAAATTTTAAATCGTCACTTCCTCTTTTATCATAATCCGATACAAGTTGGTAAGTAATAATTCTATATTTCAGCCAAAGTAATCCTCCATGCATATGTATTCTTAATCTTTTATTGACTTGCGATGGAATTTTGCTAGCTCAGATCGTAGAATATTTTCATAAATTCTCCTTCTACCAAAAATCCAGTTAGTTTATACGCTTTTAATATTGTCTCAATTCCTTTAAAATAAGCACATTGTTAATAATTATATTGATTTTAAGATGAATACTACATGGTTGACCATCATAAGCATAATTTCTGTCTTAAAAGATTATTAATCGTCTAGTTACGATATTAAACGTTTAATAATACGGTTAAATCACTAGAGAAATTTTTATTGGAACCTATGGTTATATGATTGTAAAATTCAAATGTGTCAGTATAATTCAAATTTAATCCTGAATAGTCTATATAAGTTTGATTAATTGGCAAATAATAAACTTTAAGTAATGCTTCGCCGCCTCACTCACAATTGCGTGTTAAGAGTAAGTCGATGTTTTTAAGTCAATGACTATACTCTTGAAAGCCAAACATCACTCATCACGCTCCCACACAAACAGCTATTGTATAATTCCGACTTAGGTTTGATTGCTATCATAAAAAAACATATTTAATTTCAATAATCCAAATCAAGAAGATGATCAAACCTATACGAATAAAAGGAGATAATAATATCATATGGTATGAATATGCGCTGCAAAATGTATGTGCTAAATGTCTTTAAAAAGGTATGCTGAAGCATCAATAGGGGAGTGTAAAAACAAAAAAACCTGATAGTTAAACTATCAGGTTTTTGTTTGGTACCCAGAGCCGGGATCGAACCGGCACGATATTGCTATCACTGGTGTTTGAGACCAGCGCGTCTACCAATTCCGCCATCTGGGCAACATTCAAAAGATCGTTTTGCTTTTGCGGTTGCAAAGATAATTCAAGTTTCCATTTCTGCAAACTAAATCTTTAAAATGTTCTTAATTTTATTAGTTGATCTGAGGTGCTCCTTTTTTACTGTCGAGCCATGTTGTGACTTTGCCATAGATAATCAGTGAAATAGCTGAAATAGTTGCAATTCCCACAAACACAAACCATATATAATGGGCATGATCATAAGCCGTTAGTTTTTCAGTCTCCGATAACAAATCCGGATCAGGGCAATACTTTTCCAATAAGAAACCAGATAACCCAAAACCTAAGATTGAAGATAAGAAAGAGTGAAGATGACTAAATCCAAGGTAAAGACCTTCTTCTCCTTTGGGTGCCTGTAAGGAGAAATATTCCAAAAAGCGGGGTGAGATAAATGATTCAGCAAGACCTTGAAAAGCAATCCCTACAATCATCATAAAAGCTACCGGATGCATGGTTGTGAAGCCCAGGTCAATACTTTCACCGTTAAGCATATTTCCAGCTGCCATCGCAAATGCCGAGACTGGCATGATAAACATACCAATAGTCATAGAAAATAGTGCTGTTCTTTTTTTGAATAACGAGGTTATTAATCCAACAGTTGTAAATACAACCAATGGGTTAACGTTGGCATACCACGATGGAGATGCACTTTCACCTGCCATTCGAAGTACATATTTAGGCATAGTTGCATACAACTGATGTTGAACCATCCAGAAACCCGTAATAATTAATATCAGAATAATTAAACGGGCATTGGTTACTACTCTGATCAATGCATTCCAAATTTCACCAATTGATTTTCCTTCTCCTTTGGTTACCGATGGTCGGAAGAAGAAAATGACAGCTATCAGGGCCAATAAAGTCATTCCGGCAGAGAAGAAACTGATATCGATTAAGCCAACATTACCCATTGCTTCGCGCAAAGGTTTAACGATGGTTTTACCGGAGAAAGCTCCAATATTAACAATGGTATAAAAAATTGAGAAGCCGGTTGCTCTGCTTTTTTCATCTGTTTCTTTAGCAACAGTACCTGTAATAACAGATTTAATAAAACTACCCCCAATAATAATCAAAGCCATTATGGGTATAATGATGTACTTATCGTTTGATTCGCGCAGTCCGGTAAACTCGGTAGTAAAACCATATTTAGCCAGTCCAGCTGATTCAAGAAGTGTTGGGAAGATACCTAACCCAAAATATCCGACAGAAAGAAATCCGAAAGCGACAATTAATGATTTTTTAAATCCAATTTTATCGGCATAGGCACCAGTGAAAGTGGGTAAGAAATAGAGTAGCGCACTAAAAACTCCCGAGATCGACGCTGCTTCAAAATCAGTGAAGGCTAATATTCTTGATAAATAAAGCGTAATTACAATAAATACACCATAATATGCTGCTCTTTCGAGTAATTCGGCAAAGTTGGCTACCCAAAAAGCTTTGCCAAAACGTTTAAAAAAATTAACGATGTTCATATGTTTATAATTTGTTTTTCAAATTAATCTATTGATTATCAATAGTAAATATTGATGACTGATATTGTATTTTAAATGATTTGATATGTGTTTGAATCTATTGAACCTACAAACTAATGTTATTTAATCTATTTTTGCAATGATGATAGTCAGTACAAAAGGCATAGTATTAAATCATATTAAGTATAAAGAGAGTAGCATTATTGTAAATGTTTATACTCAACATTTTGGCCGGCAATCGTATGTTGTAAACCGGGTTCGTTCCACCAAAAACAAGGGAAACACAGTTTTATTACAACCTCTGAGTTTAATTGAAATGCAGGTTTATCATCGTCCTAAAGCTGATCTGCAACGAATCAAAGAGTTCAAATTGCTTCATCCACTCACAAGTATACCATTTGATCAGACTAAAAGAGCCATCGCTTTTTTTCTTACTGAAGTAATGTCTAAAGTACTTCGGGAAGAAGAGGCCAACGATGATCTGTTTCGTTTTATTTATCATGGAATTGAGGTGTTCGATACAGGTGTTGACGGAGTCTATAATTTTCATTTGTTCTTTCTTTTTCATTTAAGCCGTTTCTTAGGTTTTGGCCCTGGAGCTAACGACGAAAATGATAAAGTGTTTGATTTATTAAACGGACGTTTTGTTTCGTATGAACCCACGCATGGATATTTCATAAAAGATCAATTGCTTGATAGATGGAAAGATTTGTTTCAACTAAATATTAATGAGCTTAGCCGTTTAAAGATGAGTGCTGAAGTCAGAAGTCAGCTTTTGGAAATACTAATCAGGTATTACGAACTCCATTTGGATGGATTGGGAAGCATTAAATCATTTGAGGTTTTACAGGCTTTATTTCATGGCGAAGGCTAGTCTGCAGAGTAATGTTACATTTTTGGTCAAATATTTTCCTACGTTGGTAATTAAATCTGGATAGAAAAGCACAATATCAATGCATTTTATTGCCAGTTTATTTACATTTAATCATCAAATAAACACTGATAATACTCGTCACCCAAATTATGCACATTAGCACCAAATATCAAAACCTGAAATCTAATTTCTCGTCTACCATTGCACCGTTAATTAGCGAATACAATGCCATTAATCTGGCAGATGGTTACACTGGTTTTCATTGCAATTCAAAATTGATTAATTTAGTTGAAAAGCATCTGCGTGAAGGGTTGAATCAGATTGCTCCTTTTCAGGGCGAGATGGCTTTACGAAAAAAAGTAGCTCAAAAAACCGAAGAGTTATATAGCAGGGTGTACCAGCCACAAACCGAGGTAACAATAACTGCTGGTGTACAGCAGGCGATGTTTACCGCCATTTCAGCATTGGTAAAAGAAGGTGATGAAGTAATTGTTTTTGAGCCGGCTAATGAATATTGTGTTCCGGCCATACAGATGAATGGTGCTCAACCGGTTTTTGTTCCGATGAAAGAGCCCGATTTTCATATCGATTGGGAACAGGTACAGATGATGATCAATTCTAAAACCCGCATGATTATCATTAATACACCACATAATCCAACTGGCTGGGTAATGAAGGAGATTGATATGCTGCGCCTTCAGCGAATGGTTAACGGGACTAAGATTGTGATTCTGAGCGAAGAAACATTTGAACACATCGTGTTTGATGAAGAGTCGCATCAGAGTGCTGCTTTGTATCCAATTTTGGCAGAGCGAAGTATTATTATTGCATCGTTTGGCGAGAGTTATCATGTTACCGGCTGGCAAATAGGTTTCTGTCTGGCTCCTGAAGAAATTATGCGCGAATTCCGTAAAGTGCATCAGGTTATGGTACAGAGTGTTAATTCACCATTTCAATTGGCTTTGGCCGATTTTATGGAAGAAAAAGAAGAATATAGGGGATTACGTAGTTTCTACCAGGAAAGACGTAATTTCTTTCTCGATCTGATGGAAGAAAGTAAATTCAAACCCATCGTTTCGCAGGGAACCTTTTACCAACTTTTTGATTTTTCAGAAGCATCTGATGAAGCGGATAAGGATTTTGCCATTCGTCTGATAAAAGAGTTAGGAGTTGCTGTGATGCCTATTAGCGCCTTCCTGCATGAGAAATCGAAGCGTCAGGTGGTGCGTATCAATTATGCCCAGCCTGATGAAATATTAATCGAGGTGGCCAATCGACTTAAGCAATTGTAAAGGCTAAAACAGGTTGTTGTTTAAAGCAAAGGCCACCAGTTCAGCAGTATTGCACAAATGTGATTTGGTCAACATATGTCGGCGATGAGTATCAACGGTATGTTTGCTGATAAATAGCAGATCTCCAATTTCGGCACTGTTTTTACCGGAAGCCAGTAAGGTAAGTACTTCTCTTTCGCGGGGTGTAAATAAAAGAGCGATATTATTTAATTCTTCATCGGGGAAGATGAAATCAATAGGAGTGCCATAATTGATTAAATCAAAGTCAATTTTGTTGCTTGTTTTATAGTGTGTTATATCAGAATAAAGCGAAATGGTCTGACAATTAGAGTTGTCTAAGCTTTTGTCAATCATGCTGTTTTGATTTAAAACCCTTATATAATTGCCATCCTTATTTTTTATTCTGTAATCGAAAGTCACAATCATTTGATAGGGTTCTAACCTGTGCATATTTACAATCAGAAATTCTATCAGTTTTTTAGAAGCCAGTAAAATTAAGGGTAAGTCTTCAGGATGAATAAGGCTGTAAAGATGTTTCAAAGTTGTGTTTCGGGGATTCAATCCCAGTATATTCGCTATATTTTCTGAGATGTAATTGATTTTGAATTGCGGAAAACTGACAATGTGGTAAAATTGGTTGCTTAAAAGAGTTAGCTCAAAATCAAGTTGTTCATTCTTATTCGTTACTTTCTTTTTATTCTTTGTACTGGTTTGAGTATTCAACAAATCAATAACGGTAACCAGGTCTGTAAAAGAAAGGGGTTCCATACTAATAGGTTTAACTGGCTGCAAAGTTATTCATGGTGATCGCGATATGTCAATTTATTTCACGGTTTATTTTTTGTCTAAAGGATAACTTATGCAGACATAATCCTTGTTCTCAAATTCATCAGGAATTAAAACAGAGAGGTATTCATCCAGTTTATCTTTCATCATTGATAAATCGCCTAATCGCTCAAATGCTTTAGATTGCCAAAAGATAATAGCAGCTTCTTCGGCCTGGAGTTTTTTGGCTTCATTAAAATGATTTAATGCGTATCGATATTGGCGGTCTGCCTTTTTTAGTTTTTTGTCCTCAGCAAGGAAGTAATCAGTTCTGATTTCGTCTCCTTTAACAATGTATTGGATGCCATTTTTGTAATGTTCTGCAGATAGTTCACCAAGACTTTTGTTTCCTTCAATATCAAAGGTAACATACAGTTTATGAACCGATTCAATTGCCTGACCATGTTCAATGGCCGGAGCCCACAAACCACTTGTTTTTTTCAGACAGTAAACAACCTGATCATCAAGTAATTTAGAAACAGGATTGATTACTTTAAGGTCTCTTATTTCACCATCTGTTTCAATAATAAATTGAACAACTACCTGGCCTTCTTCGCCTATTACGGCACATTGTTCAGGATACTCAATCTCTTTTTGCATAAAGCAGCATAACGGACTTTGAGGGAGAACAGTTACTTCTTCCAATCTTTGAATTTCATTTGTTTTTAATCTGGCAGGAAGGTCTCCTTCATCGATGCTCTTAGTATTATTTTGAGCAATTAATCCCAGAGCCATGATTCCGAACGCCACAAGACTCAACACTTTTTTCATGACACATAGTTTAAAGTTTACAACAATTTTGAGCTAACACATAATCAAAACTACGATAATAGCACCTTGTTGTCGATACTCAATAATGAGTATAATGAGAAAGTGAAGTGTTGTAAGAGGAGTGAAGTGTTAGTTCAGCAATGGGTTATGTATTTTAATGGTTTATTCATCTTGATACAGTTTAATTGTAATGGATGAATTTGCTAATTTCATAATGTGGCCTGGTATTCTTTGAGCTTTTCTTCCATTCTCTGCATATCTCCCAATTTCTGATAAGCATACGATTGCCAGTAAAAGATGGATCCTTCCTCTGCCTGGTATTTTGCTGCTTCATCAAAATGAAATAATGCTTTTTTGTACTGTCTGTTTAGTTTTTTAACTTTTTTATTGTTGTTAATTGGGTTTTCTTTTTCATAAAGTTCGGCCTGGTATATCAGTTTCATCCCTTTGGTAAAATGATCGATAGATTGCTCATTTAGTGGAAGGTTATTCATAATATCAAAAGTGATATACAATTTATGTTCCGATTCAACTGGTTTGCCATTCTCATATGCAGGTAGCCATTTGCCACTTGTTTTTTCAACACCGTTTATCACTTGTTCATCAATTGCCTCCGAAACAGAGTTAATAACTTTTATATCTCTGATGGCACCATCGGGTTCAATAATAAATTTAACAACCACCTGTCCTTCTTCCATTTTGGCAACTGAATTTTCGGGATACTCAATGGTATTCATCAGAAAATAACTAATTGAACTTTGTGGTAAAATGGTTATCTCCGATATCTTCTGAATTTGATCGGTTTGTAACTTAGCAGGAACTCTTTCGTCTTGTTTTTTACTCCTTTCTGTGTTTTGGGCGTGAATTCCCATCGTCATGACTCCCAACCAAAATATAAAAAGTAAATATTTCATGACATTGGGTTTAAAATGATTAAGAAAGCTGAACTAACACTTAATTAAAGTTACAATGTTTTAATCCTTGTGTCGAGGGTTTTAATAAAGTAATATCACCCTTCTATATGTAATTCCAGTGCTTTGAAATTAAATTTTAAAATTCTGCTAATTTGCTTATTTTTGCAGCCGAAATAATGGTCCCTTAGTTCAACGGATAGAATAGCAGTTTCCTAAACTGTAGATATGGGTTCGATTCCCGTAGGGACTACTAAAAAGCCTGCAATCAATAGATTAGCAGGCTTTTGTATTTTGTGTTGGCAAATTAGGTGAAATATAGATTCTTAATTCCCCATATAGCTATCAGGGGGATAGAAGTGCAGTTTCTTAAACTGAAGACTTGGATTAAATCGTTGTTCGTATAGAACGACTAATTAGACCTGAAAAGCCATAGGTAAGTATTTCTGTATAATGTTAAAGATAGCTTTTTGGACTACAATATGCGTTTAAACAAAAGAGAGAATATAAAGTGCGAATTATAAATGAACTTCTGATTTGAGAATAACTGTTGTAAATTAAAATATTTGTGTCATAGAATATACCATAATGACACAAATTTTTGGTTACGAGCATTTACATCTCAGGCATCCTATTTGAAGTTGTTACTTCTATAACCCTGTCCAGCCCTAGTAAACCTTTGGAAAAAGTATAGGTAATGCAACTGTTTCTAATTATGCGGTCTGAATCGAAAAACAATCGTATGCCAGTGTAGTTATCGTATCGGTGATCATCTAATTTGATGGTGAAAAATATTTTGCTATTAACATTAGGAGGATATGTATACCAGTAGGATTCAGTGTAAAATGTTTTTGTTTGCAGGCTGTTAACAAAGAAAATTAGCCCTACAAGTCCGGGGACCAGCACCAATCGGATCAGATATCTGTAATATCTGGATAATACTTTTCGGGATGCCAGATAGGCGATAAAAAAGGTTACAGCATATGCAATCAATAGTGTTTGCCAGGTAATAACGGTATTAAGTACGGTGTTAAAAAATACAATGCCGTTAATGACTGTAAAAATCATTAATCTGAATATTTTTGACCGGATTGTTGAGGCATGCCAACCTATTAGTGATAAAACAAACTCTTTATTAAAGGTGCTGACCAGAAATTTTATCCATAATGGAAAGGAGGGAAGAATGATAATCAAGCCAATCCATAAGGCATCTTGCAGGTAAGCAAAAATAGGGATGCCAAAAATAAATAACATCAGAAAAGCAGCACCAATAAAATCAACGATAGAATTGACGGCTTCGGTGGTTCGGTATACATCCGATTTTAAATAAGCTTCATATTTCATGCGGGCATGTTCACGTGCCCTTTCGCGGGCTTTTTGTCGTTCTAAATCGTGCCATGCCTGCCAGAATTCTTCCATGGCGCTGGCTTGCGCTGCTTTATATTGTTTTGATTTTTTGTGATTATGCAGTTGGTCGAAATATTCAAAAGCCTCATTGATTAAAATAAATTTTTCATGAGCATCCGGGGCTTTATTGATATCGGGATGGTAACGCTTTGCTTTTGTTCGATAGGCCTTTTTGATTTGTTCCATCGAAGCATTGCGGGGTACTCCAAGTATTTGATAGTAGTCGTTCATTTAAATTTTCTGAGGTCTTAACATATAAGACCTCAGGTTTTGGTTTGGAAAAAATAGAAACGGATATAATTATTAAAAAAGGCCATGTATCTGAGCATCCACCTTATCAATAATCATACTCAAGTCTGATTTATTTTTTATAAAATCAATTTCGTTGGCATCAATAATTAAAAGCTTACCACTGTTGTAACCCTGAATCCATGCTTCATAACGTTCGTTTAGTCTCTTCAGATATTCAAGGCGGATATTGTTTTCATAGCTTCTGCCACGCATCTGAATCTGATTAACAAGAGTTGGAATAGAGGCTCTAAGGTATATTAACAGGTCGGGAGCCTGAACAAAGCTACTCATCAGTTGAAACAGAGAAAAGTAATTGTCAAAATCTCTTCGGCTCATCAGTCCCATATCATAAAGGTTAGGTGCAAAAATATAAGCGTCCTCGTAAATGGTTCTGTCTTGTATTACCGTTTGACCGGCTGCGCGAAACTGCTGTACAGAAGAAAATCGGCTTTTTAAGAAATAGACCTGCAGATTAAACGACCAGCGGGGCATATCGTCATAAAAATCGGCCAGATACGGGTTTTCATCCACATCTTCGTAATGAGGTTCCCAGCCATAGTGATGAGCCAATAATTCGGTTAAAGATGTTTTACCCGATCCAATATTTCCTGCAATAGCAATATGCATATTTTTGTTATTTGGTATTTAACTTCAATAATTCTTCAATATACTCGCGATTATTCGCCAGCCGTGGCACTTTGTTTTGTCCACCCAGTTTGTTTTTGCTTTTGAGCCAATCCATAAACAGATGCTCACGTGCTATTTCAACATGAGGCATTTCCAGGGTCATGTTCTTATAGCGTTTGGCTTCGTAATCGCTGTTAACTTTTTTCAATGTTTCGTCCAGCAATTGTTTAAATGCTTCAAGGTTTTCAGGAGCCTTCTCAAACTCAATCAACCATTGATGAGCTCCTTTGGATTCCTTACCCATAAAAATAGGAGCAGCGGTGTATTCTTTAATTACTGCACCTGTATTTTTACATGCTTCGTCCAGTGCTTTTTCGGCATTTTCAATCATTAACTCTTCCCCAAAAGCATTGATAAAATGCTTGGTTCTTCCTGTAATTGCAATACGATGAGGGAAAGTAGATTCAAATCGAATGGTATCACCAATTAAATAACGCCAGATTCCTCCGTTGGTTGAAATGACTAAGGCATAATCTTTTCCTATTTCCACTTGTTCGATGGTAAGTGCCTTAGGATGAGATTTTCCCAACTCCGATAAGGGTACAAATTCGTAAAAAATACCGTAGTCCAGCATCAAAAGCATGGATTGCGTTTTTAAATCATCCTGAATGGCAAAAAATCCTTCGGAAGCATTGTAGGTTTCGAGGTAATTCATCTTGTCTGATGGAATTAACTCTTTGTATTGATTGCGATAGGGAGTAAAATTAATTCCACCATGAATAAACAGCTCCAGGTTGGGCCATATCTCCAACAGGTTGGTTTTACCACTTTTATTTAATAAATGCTTTATCAGTACAAGAAACCAGCTGGGAACACCTGCCAGCGAAGTAACATTTTCTACCAGTGTGGTCTCTGTAATTTTTTCGAGTTTGGCTTCCCATTCATCCATCAGAGCAATGGATTGCTCGGGAGTACGCATAAAATGAGTCCAGAAAGGAAGGTTCTCAATCAAAATGGCTGATAAATCACCATAATAGCTATCGTTGCTAAAATTATTTATCTGATGGCTACCTCCCAACGTCAGGCATTTACCACTGAACATATCCGATTCAGGTCTATTTTCAATGTATAATGCCAACACATCTTTTCCGCCCCTGAAATGGCAGTCTTCCAGTGATTCTTTCGAAACAGGAATAAATTTACTTTTGGTTGAAGTAGTTCCTGACGATTTGGCAAACCATTTTATTTCGCCAGGCCATAAAAGGTTTTTTTCACCTTTTTGCATTCTCTCAACATAGGGTTTCAATCCTTCATAATCTGAAACAGGAATTCTCTCGGCAAATGCTTCGTAATTTTTTATGCTTTCAAAGTCATGCAGTTTACCAAAGAAGGTATGTTTGGCAGATTTTATCAGACGCTGAAGCTGTTCGTCCTGTATTTGCCCCGGATTAGACTTGAAATCTTCTATTTGCGAAAGTCTCCGCGTATTAACCAGGGATATGATGGAATTGAGTATTGGCATAAATCTGTTTCAAAGTCATTAAAGATACGCAAAAATGCATTCTTGCAAAGCGATTTTTATATCAAACAGCAAGTACATATTTTGGTTTTCGGCTAGTTGTTGAAACACAGTTAAATGATTAGTAAATAACGGTTTTGTTAAATTGAATGTGTCAATAGAATTTCTACCTTTACGACAGAAGAATACAACTATGAACTATTTTGATATTGTTATTGGGCTTATTCTGGCTTTTGCCTTATTTAAAGGGTTTAAAAACGGATTGATTATTGAACTGGCATCGCTGGCAGCTTTAGTGTTGGGCTTATTAGGAGCGATCAAGTTCAGTAGTTTTACAGCCGATTATTTATCACAACATATTCATTCCAATCATTTAGGTCTGATATCTTTTATTGTGACCTTTATAGTAATAGTAATTGGAGTTCATTTGATTGCTAAAGTGGTTGATAAACTTGTTTCGGCTATTGCTCTTGGTCCTGTAAACCGTATTTTAGGAGCCATCTTCAGTTTACTTAAATATGCTTTTATTCTTAGCGTGCTAATTGCAGTAATTAACGGATTTGATAAGGATTCAAAATTGCTATCCCAGGAGATGAAGACCGAATCATATCTTTATAAACCAGTTGCCTCCTTAGCTCCTATGGTTTTTCCATACCTGAACTTCGACTCTGTAAAAGAAAAATTTGAAGATGTTAAAGAAGGCGTTGATGTTTAGTTTAACTGCGATTTATGAATTCCTTTTAGGGCAATATTGATTTTCTGTAACAACTCATCTTTTTGTATAGGTTTACTTATCGAATCATCAAAGCCAGATGTTAAAAGAGCATTTGCTTTCTTTTCATCAATGTCGATGGATTGTGCAATAAACGGAATGCCAATACCCAGTTGCCTGATACTCTGAATAAATTCGTCGGCATCCAGACCCGGCATATTAATATCCATCAACACAAGATCGATATCGTTACGTTTCAGCAATAATTCTCTTGCTGAATTAGGTGTACGTGCTGAAATCAATGTAATTTTTGTTTGTTCCAGATTTTTGCGCATTTGCAATTGAGCAGTACTGGTTGCATCAACCAATAAAATTATCTTGTCAGGCCAGCTTACATTAACAGGTATTGTAAGATTAGGAGTTTCTTTAACCTGTTTTGGTATTTTTATAATGATTGGTTCAGATTTCTTTTCACTGATTGGTAAAAGAAATGAAAACTCAGATCCTTTGTTTTTTTCCGAAGAAAGTTCCAGTTTACTGCTCATGGCTTCCACCAGACGTTTCGAAATAGACAAGCCTAAACCTGTTCCACCATAATGCTTGGCAGTGTTTTCTTCTTCTTGTCTGAAAGGATCGAAAATGATGGCTTGCTTTTCCGGACTGATACCAATGCCAGTATCTCGAACATAAAATCTCAAATCATCATCTTCTCTTACATAACCCATCTCAATAAAGCCTTTCGGTGTAAATTTAAAAGCATTACTAAGTAGATTAGTGAAAATCTGGTTAAACCTTTTCAGGTCACATGGTACCAGGTACTGAGCGCTGTCTTCGGGCAGATTCAGGTAAAACTTAAGATGTTTTTTCGAATCCAGATCCATTCGTTTTTCATACAAATGAAATAATTTCTCCAGCACCTCATTAGGATTCGATTCCTGCAGGTGAATGCTCAGTTCTCCACTTTCTATTTTGGCCAGATCTACAATATCGTTAATCAAAGCCATCAGGTGTTCTGAGCTTGTATTGATAATTTGAATATATTCTTCTTTTTCTTCGTCGCTGATGAAATCTTCATTCAGTAAGTTGGTAAAACCAACAATTGCATTTAATGGCGTTCTGATTTCATGACTCATATTTGCCAGGAAGGCTGATTTAAGATTGTCAGCACTTTCAGCCTTTTCTTTGGCAACAATCAATTCCTGTTCCGCTCTTTTGCGCAAAGTGAAGTTTCTGCCTACCAACAGAAGTGACGACAAGTTATTATTATCATCTGTTTCGGGTGTAATAGTCCAGTCAAAAGCGTAAGTCTGTCCGTTAAAGTCAAATTCTAACTCAACCGGAGTGATGGTTTTTGAAATCAATACATCCCCAATGGCATTGTTAAGGCCTGAAATAAATTCTTCAGGTAGCATATTGAGCTCATTCATTTTTTTACCAATGCAATCAGTGGCATCGAGATTGAAATCTTTTAGAAATGCAGCATTGCAGAATGATAAAGTACCTTTACGATCGATCCTGATAATATGATCAGGTGAGTTCTCGGTGAGAGCCCTGAATTTGTATTCGCTTTGCTTTAGTTCTTCTTCTTTTCTTTTTCTTTTTGAGATGTTGTGAAGCGAAAAGTAGGCATGAAGCGTACCCTCTAACTGGATACCTGTTGCATAAATTTCGGTATGAATGATCTCTTTGTTGTTATGAAGTAATTGAACGTCTCCTATAAAATCTTTTCCTTTTAAAATTTGTTGCATGGCTTCTTCGAAGCGTTCAACAAAAATAGTATCAGGAAAGATCTCATCCAGATCTTTATCTGCGAGTTCATCAAATTGATATCCCAGCATGTTAAGCCCTGCGGTGTTTGCAAAGATCAGATCTTTCTGAATACTGAAAATGAAAATGCCATCAACAGTTGATTCTATGATTTTTTGGTTGCGAATCTCGCTTTCTTCCAGATTTTTTACAGCTTCTTTGATGGTTGAGATATCTTCTGAAATCAACAAATAGCACATGTCTTTGTCGTTATCAGGCATTTGCTTGCCTAACACACGTAACTCAACCGGATCACCTATTTTATCTCTCAATGTTACTTCCATCGAAGCAATGCCTTCATCATCAATTTGTTGATAGAAAGCATTTATCTTTTCTTCGTCTTCTTTGTCTTGGTAATAATAATCGGCAAGTGGACTGCCAATAAGCTCCTCCTTCAAATAACCAGAGGTTTGCATGATGGCCGAATTAATATATTCGATCTTTCGGTTACGAACCAGAATAATTCCGATTGGTGCCGAACTTAGCAGATTCTGCAAGAAAGCTTCCTTCTTCTCAATTTCTCGATTGATGTTAAGAATCTCGTCGCGGTTTTGTTTTAATTTCAGATTGGCATTTTCACGCTCATAGGCACCTGCCAGCATATCAGCCACCGTTGAAAAGGCTGTTTCATTGAATGAGTTGCAGGCTTTGTTTATGTTGCCAACCGTTACCAAAAAGCCCCAGAAAGCTTCTTTGGAACGTATGGGTACTGCAACAATCAGATTATTAGGCAGTATGTTAACAAAGGCATTGTTTGAACGATATTGTAAAGGTGCGGTTGCAGAGCAAAATACACCTGTTTGTTTAAATATATCAAGCCAGCCAGGAATATCTTTCTCGTAATTCAATAATTGAATTGAATCAAAAGATTTATGAATAGAATCATCCTGATAGAAATTGGTTAAACAACAATATCCGTTTTCATCACCATTTTCATAAACAAAGACTTGATCTAAAAGATGATGTTCGGCTAGCTTTTTAATGCTGCCATCAATCTTTTCTCCGAACGATAGTTTTGACACCAATAAACGACTGATATCAAGGAGTAATTTCTGATCGGAGCTTTGCTTAATTATTTGTTTCTGGTTTAATTCATTTTCATAGGCATTGGAAATCAATCGGGAAGCCAGCTTTAATAAATCAAATTCATGAGGTAGCCATTCGCGATTGAAGCTACACTCATCAAAGCCAATGAAACCAAAAAAAATGCCATTCACATGGAGAGGAATGACAAGAATGGATTCGATACTCTGAGAGGCCAGGATTCCATGCAGTTCCTCAGGCAATGATTTTATGTCGGATGCTTTTATAAAGCCATCTTCAGTTAATAATTTTTTCCAATGAGGAAACTCATCATATTCTATATCCTGAAGGAATTCAATTTGCGGGATAACTCCATCATTGCACCATTCAAAGGTGTTTTTCATCCGTTTGTTATCGGCCCAGTTTTCAAAAATATAGATGCGGCTGACTTCTGTAAATGTACCGAGGGCTTCGAGTACTTTGTTAATTCGTTCTTCAAATGGGAGTTTAGCAACCAGGATAGAGGTGATGTATAGGGGAAGTTGTTCCTGTTCATCTTCATTTAGCGACAAATCTCCTCCTTGTTGAATGCCCCAGATGCCCCGGTGCATTCGTGTAATCAATCTCTTGAGTCTTTTATTCTCAGCCTCAAGACGATGTAATTCCTGCTCTTTTTTGTTTGTCATCTAAATTTCGCCCCCTGTTAAAAGCCTTATGCAATATACTAAATCCTTGATATCGTGCAAAAAGACCTTGCATAAATTATTATGCAAATGTAACCATTCAAATATAGCTATTGTTTTTGTTACTAAAATAAAAACAACGGTTGGTGTAAAAAACTTAGAATAATAGTTAACAATTAGAATGTAAATTTCGAATCAATCTCTTATTTTTGAGAAAAATGCTTCTATGGATAGAAAGGAAGGTCTAGTTATTAAGTCTACAGGTAGCCGTTACACGGTTTTGCTCAATGATTCAACCTCATTGATTTGCCGTATCAGAGGTAAAATCAGATTGGATGAAATCAGGAGCACAAATCCCGTGGCTGTTGGTGATGAAGTTTTTGTGGATGTTATGGGTGATGAGGGAGTGATTTCAGAAGTTAAGGCACGTCGTAACTACATTATTCGAAAATCAACAAACCTTTCAAAAGAATCGCAGATTCTGGCTGCAAATGTTGATCAGGCGGTGTTAATTGTAACCATTAACTATCCAATTACAACCCGTGTTTTTGTCGACAGGTTTATTGCTGCTGCCGAAGCTTATGGAATTCCTGTTCGTTTAATATTTAATAAAACAGACCGTTATGATCCGCCTCATAGAAGGATGCTGGCTGAATGGCGGGAGTTATATGAAGGCATTGGATATCCAACCCTTGCTGTATCAGCAAAAAAAGAGGAAGGCCTGGATGAAATTAAAGAATTGCTAAAGGATAAAATCAGTGTACTTAACGGCCATTCCGGTGTTGGTAAATCAACTCTCATCAATCGTGTTGAACCGGGCTTGAATTTGAAAACTGCAGAAATCTCAGAAATTCATCAATCAGGACGACATACCACAACATTTGCTGAGATGCATCCGCTCAGTTTTGGTGGTTATATTATTGATACTCCTGGGATCAGAGGTTTTGGTTTGATACATATAGAAAAAGAAGAACTTTATCATTATTTCAGAGAAATATTTAATGCTGCAAAAGGCTGCCGATTTAATAATTGTACACATAACAATGAACCTGGTTGTGCTGTAAAAGAAGCAGTAATAAATGAGGAAATAGCGCAGTCGCGTTATGAGAGTTACCTGAGTATCCTTCTAAATAAGAACGAAAAGTATCGTTGAGGTTGTTTTTAACGGAACTTTATTCTATGTTTAACGTATTGCGTTTAAACATAAAACACGTTACTGCTAAAATTAACAATGAAGAAAGCCATCATTATAGCTATTGTTAGTATTGTCTTTCTTATACTTTCCAATGTATACTATTACGTTGATACTTATAAAAGTCAGATAAATACTCAGAAGGACATTCTGCTTAAACAATCATTAATTGTTGGCGAACAATTAAATCAATACTTCAATAAAACACATACAAATATCTCTATATTAGTATCTGAGGTTGAGCTTCGAAAATTATTTAAGGATAAGGCAGAGTCAACTGAAGTACAAAAACGACTGGAACTACTTTTTCATAGTTATTCAGAGCATCTGAATTCGTTAAAGATTACGGATGTTGATGGTAATACGTTCGAGTTGACAAAAGGGCAGGGTAATACCTTTATTTCATCTTTTGGTGTAGGTGATGTCGAGGAGTTTATTACAAGTCAGATGTATATAAATCCTCAAGGTACAAAAATTACGTATGTTCAGCCCTTGTTCAATCAAACCAGGGTTGTTGGATATATGCAGTTTGAAATGATGTTGGACGCATTCTTTAATTCTGCCTTTTACAATTTTAATCTCGAAGATTTTCATTTTCAATGGGTGATGAAGCCCAATGGATGGGTTGTTTACAATACTTTGCATAAGAAAGCCTTTTATCCTGTACTGGAAGGTTCTTCGGACTATATTAAAGGAAAAAAATGGTTTTATAAGATTCATACGATTCATGCTGAATATGAAGAATTAAAGGTGCTTACTGTTTTTAACCGATTGGATTTTAGTGGTAATGATTACTATCTGGCTTTTTCAATGCCTATGGATGTGATAACTTCTTCAATTGCCCGTAATTCAATTGTTTTAGTAGCCATATCCATATTTGTTGTTACACTCATTGTTGTCGTATTTACTGTGTTTTTCAGGCGACATGTGCAGGATGAGCGGAGTTTAAAAAAATCAGAAGAGGCCTTAAGGCAGATTATTCATTATCTGCCGGTAGGAGTGGTGTTACTGGATGGATCAAACAGAATACGACAGGTAAATAAAGCTGCCTTAAAATTATTTGCATTCGATGATGAAGATCAGTTGGTTGGCCGTAAAGCTAATGATGAGGTCTTATTTGAGAATAAAACCCGACTGGAAAAAACAACCTATTCAACACAGTCGAACAAATATGTATTTACCAATAAAAACAATGAAGAATCGGTAATACTGCACGAGCAAATCGTATTCTATTTATTGCGTGAAGAATACAGTTTACAGGTTTTTGTTGAGGTGTCTTTTCTTGAAAAAGAAAGAAGGAATGAAGAATTGGCCAACAAAGCAAAATCCACTTTTATTGCCAATATTAGTCACGAGTTACGAACTCCTCTGAATAGTATGATAGGGATGACAGATATAATGCTGACATCTGATTTGAAAGAGGATGACCGTGAAATGTTGAATGTTGTAAAACGTTCTGCCGATACTCTATTAGTATTGATCAATGATATTCTTGATTTTTCTAAAATTGAAGCCGGTCGTTTTGAGATAGAATCCATTCCTTTTAACATGCAAAACGAGGTTGAAAATTGTGTTCATAATTTCCTACCTAAGGCGCAACAGAAAAATCTGGATTTAACCTGGACTAGTAACCTCTTGTTGCCAAGTAATTACATGGGCGATCTTATTCGTTTTCGACAGGTGTTAAATAATTTATTTAGCAATGCAATTAAATTTACCGAGAAGGGTAAAATCCATCTCAGTATAAAAGAGGTCAGAGGTTTAAATGGGTCGCCGGCAATTTCATTTACCATTAAGGATACAGGTATTGGAATAAGGAAAGAAAAGCTTAAAACAATCTTCAACTCATTTTCGCAGGCTGACGAAAGTATTACAAGAAAGTATGGGGGTACAGGATTAGGTATTACCATTTCGAAGGAGCTGGTGAATATGATGGGGGGAGAAATCTGGGCAGAAAGTCCGTCTGAATTATCCAACGATCCGGATAATCCGGGTGCATCATTTACCTTCACGTTACCATATCGAACCAAAGGATACACTAAGGATTATAATAAAACTAACATTGTTTCCTTTAAACAGATTAAGACTTTTATCATCACAGATGAGCTGATGCATGTAAATATCTTGTTGAAGAATTTATCAACATTAGGTATCGATTATAAGGTGTTACCACCATCCAATGATAGTATTGATATAATTCGAACAGATGATAAGCATCAAATGATGGTGGTTGATCACCGGCCGGATTTTAATGGATTAGAATTTCTGCAGGAGATTTATAACCATAAACTGCACAAGCGAATGCCGGTGATTATTCAAAGTTCAGATTTTGAGCCGAGTAATACTGCTGTCGCTAAGCGTCTTGGAGCAGATGCCTATTTTCGTAAGCCTGTAAATTATCAGGTTTTGAAAGATTTTATATTAAAATCGTTCCCGAATGTGGTGAATCAAATTGCAATTGAACCGAAGCAATTAAACGTGTTGGTTGCTGAAGATAATAGGTTAAATCAACGATTAGCTAAGAATCTTTTCAGGAAAATTGGACAGGAAATTGATGTGGCCAATAACGGAATGGAGGCTTTGAATAAGATGCGAAGCAAGAAGTATGACATTGTTTTTATGGATGTGATGATGCCGGAGATGGATGGGCTAGAAGCAATGAAACAGATTAAAACAGAGATGTCTGAATGCCCTGTTATAGCAATGACAGCCAGTGTTGATGAAACCGATAAACAGGTGGTAATGGAAGCTGGAATGGATGATTTTATTATGAAACCAACGCGTTTGGATGATTTATCACGTATGCTTGATAAGTGGTGTAATTTATAATGATGGTAATAATTTGCCTTTAAATACGTTTAAATACTCAGCCCTGTCATTTTAGGATAAAAAGAGTATCATGAGTTATCATACCCGCAAGAAAGTCTGGAAATTACTTTTGCTACTGGGAGCTGTTGTTATCGGCTCTTTCACATTGCTATATACCTATCGACTAACAAATCAACTAAAGGAAGAAGAGCGTAAAAAATTAGAACTCTGGCAGGAAGCATACCGGCAATTAACAGATGTTGATGCGCCGGAATCTGTTATACCTCTTATCTTACAGATTATTAGTCAGAATACAACCATTCCCTTAATTATAGCTGACGGCGATGATAATATATTGGTTCATCGAAATGTTGCCATCAATCAGCGCGACAGTGTTAATTACCTGAATAAGGTATTTACTAAGATGAAAAGTTCGACTGAACCCATTATTATTGATTTGGGAAGCCAGGAGTTTCAATATTTATATTATCAGGATTCATTATTAATTAGAGCTTTAAGCTGGTTTCCGATTGTTCAGTTACTGGTGGTTGCCTTGTTTATAGTTGTTGCATACTTGGCATTTAGCTCTGCTCGTAAGGCTGAACAGGATCAGGTGTGGGTAGGCATGTCAAAAGAAACAGCACATCAGTTGGGAACGCCAACCTCCTCATTACTGGGATGGGTCGATGTTTTACAGATGCGGGATGAAGATTCTGAAATCGCCAATGAACTGGCTAAAGATGTGAAACGGCTCCAGGTTATTACCGATCGTTTTTCAAAGATAGGATCAAAACCGGAACTTAAAAATGAAGAGCTGCTACCAGTAGTGAATGATATTGTAAACTATCTGCAACGAAGGATAGCCAGTCAAGTTGATTTACAGGTGATCTGTGATGAAGGTTCAAAACCCGTTGCACGTATCAATAATGTATTATTTCAATGGGTACTCGAAAACCTTTGTAAGAATGCCATAGATGCCATAAAAGGGAGCGGTAGTATTGTTATTTCTTTGATTAGTAAAAATGATAGTGTAATTATTGATGTTAAAGATTCGGGTAAGGGACTGCAACGAAATCAGTTTAAATCTGTTTTTCAGCCTGGGTATACCACCAAGTTGCGCGGGTGGGGATTTGGACTGTCATTGGCTAAAAGAATTGTGGAGGGTTATCATAACGGTAAAATATTTGTAAAAGAATCTGAAGTTGGCAAGGGTACTACTTTCCGAATCATTCTTCCCTTAAATAACAAGTGATTGCATTAGGTTATCAGCAGTAAATTTGCAAACTTTAACATGTCGGACTATAATTTGCTGTTAAAAAAGATCTGTTTTCTTTTTTGGCGTGTTTTTATTTTATACTTTTGCAAAGTTTTTTTAGATAGGGTAAAGTGGACAGACGAAGAGACTACGATATCCCGTTCAAGGGTTTGAAAGAGGGGTTGCATGAATTCAATTTTGAAATCAGCGAGTCGTTTTTTAAGTTATTTGAGCAACCGTTGGTTGAAAACGGAAATGTGAAAGCAAAGGTTGAGTTGAAAAAAAGCTCAGCATTAATGAGTTTAACATTTGATATCAGCGGAGAAGTGGAATCGGTTTGCGATCATTGTCTGGATGCACTTAATCTGGACGTCAATTATCATACTCTGGTTTATTTGAAATTTGGGGAAGAATATGATGAACCAACAGATGAGATTATCGTATTGCCGCACGAGGCACACGAAATTAATGTTGCCCAATTGTTGTATGAGTTTATCTGTGTGGGTTTGCCAATAAGGCATGTTCACCCGGAAGACGAAGATGGGAATCTTACTTGTGATCCTGAGATGTTGAATCGCTTAGATGAATATCTGGTTGAAGAAGCATCAGACGAAGAGCAAGACGATTATATAGATCCTCGATGGGAGGCTCTCAAAAATTTAGTGAATAAAAACAAGTAAAATTAGGTTGAAAAATGGCACATCCTAAACGAAAGACCTCGAAAACGAGGAGAGACAAGAGAAGAACTCACTACAAAGCGGTAACTCCGGCTTTAGGTGTTTGTTCAAACTGTGGTGCGACTGTGAAAATGCACACAGTATGTGGAGAATGTGGATACTACCGTGGAAAATTAGCTGTTGAAAAAGAAGTAACAGCTTAATTTATTGAATGAGTATTCAATAAAATTTGCCTGCAATCTTTTTGTGGGCAAATTTTGTTTTGGGGCCATAGGTTAATTTGTATACTATTATTGAATTTGTACTTTTGTATCCGCCCCTTATAATATATATAGAGTAACATATTGCTTTTTGTTTGATTTAACTTAATAGGGTGCTTTGTAACAGGAAGCATTAGAGCAATGATCTGTTTTTTGATGGAAAGTATTTCATTGCTCATGGATAATATTTGTTCGCATGAAAAAAATCAATGCAGTCATCACAGCCGTTGGAGGATTTGTACCTGAATATATCCTTAACAACGAAGAGTTGAGTCAGATGGTTGATACCTCTGATGAGTGGATTATGACCCGTGTGGGTATTAAAGAGCGTCATATCTTAAAAGGCGAAGGACTTGGTACTTCCGATATGGGTGCAGAGGCCGTAAAAGAAGTTTTAAAGAAAACAGGAACAAAACCCGAAGAAATTGATTTGGTTATTTGTGCAACGGTTACTCCTGATCATCCGTTTCCGGCAACTGCTAATATTATTGCCGACAAATGTGATATCAGAAATGCACACGGCTTTGACTTAAATGGTGCGTGTTCCGGATTTTTATATGCATTGGATACTGCAACCCGATTTATTGAATCAGGAAATAAAAAGAAAGTAATCGTAGTTGGCGCTGATAAAATGTCATCTATCGTTGATTATACCGATCGTACTACTTGTGTGTTGTTTGGTGATGCAGGAGCTGCTGTATTACTTGAGCCAAGTGAAGAAGATTATGGTATTAAAGATTCTATTCTTCATAGTGATGGTTTTGGACGTAAATATCTTAATATGAAGGCTGGTGGTTCAGTAAACCCTGCTTCACATGAAACCATTGATAATAAAATGCATTACATCTTCCAGGATGGACGTCATGTGTTTAAACATGCTGTTTCTAATATGGCTGATGTTTCTGTGGAGATTATGAAGCGTAACAATATGACTGCAGATGATTTGGCGTGGTTAGTTCCACATCAGGCTAACTTGCGTATTATTGATGCTACCGCTCAACGTATGGAGTTGGATCCTAAAAAAGTGATGATCAACATTGAGCGTTACGGTAATACTACTGCAGCAACTATTCCATTGTGTTTGTGGGAGTGGGAAAAGCAATTGAAAAAAGGAGATAACATTATTTTAGCTGCTTTTGGTGCCGGATTTACCTGGGGTTCTATTTATTTAAAATGGGCTTACGACGGACAATAACTTTCTTTATTGGAATATACAGAGGGCTGCCAATTGGCAGCCTTTTTGCAATATATAGGGTTATTAATCGTTTTGTATAAAATGAAATTATGAAACGATTATTCTATTTACTGGTGATTATTTTGCTGACCGGATGTTCACAAAAAAGTGTACCATTTAAGTTTATTGGAATTTGGCAATCGTTGAATGAATACAATGCCTATAAGTTTACTGCAGATAGTGTTGATTTTTACCTGGAAGGAGAACCTTTTTGGAGTAAAGCCGCGAAATCAGGATCTCTTAGCTATACAATTAATCAGAAAGATAACTTATGGTATGACTTACGAATCATGGATGGTGAAGAGCTGTTTGTTAATGGCAAAATAGAAGTTGTAAATTCAGATCGAATTCGTATCTATCTCTATAAACATCACAATATTCTCGATCTGGCAGATGAATACATTCGTGCCGAGGATTTTGATAGTTTTCGGAAGATAATGAATAAGATTTTAAAGGAGCCAGAGGAAGAAATTTAACTTCCCAGCTCATCGTGCAATAAAAAGTCTTTTACTTCTAAAAAGGCTTTTTCCAAACGTAACATACGGTTGATCATAAACTTCATGGTTTCGGGCCACAATTCTTCACGATAAATATCTGAAGGTATTTCTTCATATACCCTGCAAACCTCCTTTTCTTCATCTTTATTGTACAAATAATCCCATGTAAGTTGTCCTTCATAGGCTGTTTCGAAAATTGCTTTACAAGCCTCTAATTTTTCGTAAAGTTGCAATCTTCGTTCTTCATTTCTATGGTTAATCTCAAGGGCTACAATGGCTCTCTCCCGATTTATATCAAACCGAAGATCCAATCCCTTGATACCCGTATTATCAAAAATCCAGCGTATTTTTTTACCTTTTTGTCCCGGTATACGTCGGGTACGGTTTTCCAATTTATGCCAGAATTGTTGACGAAGTTCTTTTGCTTGCTCTTTTGAGAACATGACGATTTATTTGTTACTTTTTTTGCTAAGCAGCAAAAATAAGAGAAATGCAGCACCTATGCCAATCATTAACAAACTTACCACCTCCATTGTGGAGGTGGTACTGTGTATCATGCCGAAACCGGCTATTATCATTAGTACTGCAAGTACTGCTAATTTTTCTTTCACAATATCTAAAAAATGTACTTCAACATAGTGGTTATTCTATGATTGGTAACATTTTCCAGATTAATTGGTTTAGCATTTTCATCAAAATCACTACCATAACCGGCAACTGCATACATCCATTCGATTCCTAAACAAACTTTTTGAGTGGCATAGAATTTGATTCGAGGAGAGATGGTATACATCTCACCAATTGTACCTCCTAATGTATATTCCGACAGATAATTAGCCTCTTCTGAAGCGCCCAGATTCTTAGTGTATCCTGCAAATATACCCGGTTGAATTTTCTTGTGGTTAGTTTGTATATCAGTCCATAAGGCCATTGTATTAATAGGTGTATATTGGCGTTGTGCGCTGCCATTATTTTTTTCAGCAAATCCGCCCAGCATAACCAGGTTCGACATTGCCCCACCATAAATTCCTTCAGCTTTTATTGTAAATCCTTGGAATTTTTGTCGGATAGAACCTGCAAAATAACCAGCCTGTGCTAATTCATCGGTTTTAAGACCATTCAATGGATCCAATAAAGATGGTTTCAGTGTTTTGTATCCGGCTGTGAATGCAGCAAAGAAATCTCCGTTATTGTATTTCAACTGTACATCAATCTCAGGTCGTAATGAATTCTCAACCGCATTCGTCATTCCCCTGTCACTAAAATCATTCTGACTCATCAAAAACGCAAGAACCTCCAACTTATCGCTCATTTTGTATTCATAGCGCAACATTGGCTGACGGTTTAGAGGATGATAGGGTGAGCCCGCACTAAGCGTAACAGCAGAAGGATAATTCTCAGGAATAAATAAAGGATGCCAGTATTGTCCGAAAAGGATACTGCTTTTTTCCCAGTTTAAACGGATAAAAGCATGACGCAATCGAAAATATAAATCATTTCCCTGTGCTTTATCTCCCAGGAAATCGCCTTCAACAAAAGCTATTGTTTTAGCACCCCAGATATCGGGTCCGCTTACTCCAAGATTAACACGGCTGAATGCAGCATCAATATCAAAGCTAGATGCAGAATTCAGATCCTGTCCTGATCCATCCAAACTTGGAGGTAAGGGCCAAAGATAAATATTGCCGTTTCTGGCTGTGGCACTCTGACGTGAGTCAAAGAAAGCATTGATTCCAACATAACCATGTAACTCAATCTTTATTTTTTTCTCTTCTTCCTGTGCATTTATTTTTAGGGCAAATGCTACAACTGTGATAAAAAGTAATAATTTCTTCATTTTAATCGGTTTACCAACCTTTTTGATTTTGGTTTATTTTTAAAAAATGCAAAACAAATAAATAATTCAATCCTATACAATCTGAAAAATCAATTCCTCTACTTTAGTTAATTTTGAAATAACCTATTGTTTTCTTTAGTATTTCAGCTTGTCGTGATAATTCTTCTGAACTGGAAGCCATTTCTTCAGAGGAAGCTGAATTTTGAGAAGTAATACTTACTAATGATTGAATAGCACTGTTAATATGAGTAGCTCCTGTTTCCTGCTCCTGACTTGATACCAATATTTCTTTTATTGCTTCCAAAATTGATTGAATATCAGGTAAAATTCTCTCCATTTCACTCCATGATTGCTGAGCAATAGAAAGACTAGCCGAAGATACCTCATCAATTTCCCCAGCGGCTTTCTGTGTGAACTCAGATAATTTTCGCACTTCTGATGCAACAACTGCGAATCCTTTACCTGCATCACCTGCTCTGGCTGCTTCAACTGATGCATTTAATGCCAATAGGTTTGTCTGGAAGGCAATATCCTTAATTATGGCAACTTTTGAGCTGATTTGCTCCATAGCAACCAGGTTTTTGTTAACGGTTTCCTTCAGTTGTTCAATACCATGTCCAGTTTTATTTGCGGTAGATTCTGTTCTTCTTGCGTTTTCTGAGTTAGAATGTATATTTGCAACCATCTGTTCTATAGAAGTTGAAATTTCTTCGGTTGAAGCTGCCTGCGAATTAGCCCCATTTGAAATATGCTCAGCTGATTGCGCCATTTGCTCACTTGCAGTAAAAACATTCTCTGAACCTTGTATTACTTCTTCTATAATGGTTCTCAATTTCGCAAGAGTTGCTTTTAATGATTCTTGTAAAGTCCCAATTTCATCGTTTTCAGATGTTTCAATTTCAATTGATAAATCACCTTTTGCAATTGATTGAGTATGTTTTGAAAGTTTAATTATAGAGCGAGTGATTCTTTTACCAAAGAAAACAGAAAGAAGTCCAAAAATTATCAAAGTAATTAACGATATGCCTGATGATAGCATTATTCCAGACTTTAAATTATCATTCATTTTTTGTCTGGATGATGCAATAGCCGTATCAATTTCATCGATATAATTTCCTGTGCCTACAACCCAGTTAAAAGGTTCAAAATATGCAGAATAACTTCTTTTGGGTAAAGGAATATCACTGCCGGCTTTCGGGAACCAATATTCAGTATAACCGTCTCCATTGATTGCAGAGTTAATAATCTCTCGGATTAGGTATTTGCCGTTAGCATCCTTTGCATCCCAACGGCTCTTCCCTTCAACATCTTCACGACCAAGTAGAACAACATTAACACCCTCTTTGGTATCAATCCAAAAATATCCATCCTTTCCGTATTTTAAATTTCGTACTGAATAGGCTGCCAGAAATTTGGCTTCAGCTAACGAGAGTGAATCCTTCTTAACTAATTCGTAATAGCTTTCCAATAATGTCATTACACTTTGCACCTGATGCTTAACTTCTTCATCAAAATTGTTGCGAAGAATTTTTTCCAGCTCTTCAAGGTCATCTTTCTGAGATTGATAATTTATTATTGTTGATGGGATTGTAATAGATAAGGCAAGTATGGCCAGCATCCCAACAGAAAAAGCAATAACCTTAGCAGTTAATTTCATGGATTTAGATATTAAAGTAATTTTTGCCAGTCTTACGGCTGAATTATGTAGAACGTTTCGTGAATTTAGTCGAATTGGGAATTGAACTTAACTTTTTCCTTATTTAGAATGAATAATAGAAGTAATCTTGTTCTTATTTACTATTTTAATCTCCGTATAGTAAAGATAAAATGGCTAAATACAGACGAACTAATTATATGATAAATTGTTAATAGTTTGAGAATCCAAATCCAAAGAAGAATAATATGAAAAGACTTTTTGATGCTCTTACATCCCATTGGTTAATGGGAACTCTACTCTTATTTCTGGCTGCTGTGATGGGTGTTGCTACATTTATCGAAAACGACTTTGGCACCAATGCCTCCAAAGCCCTTGTTTATAATAGCTGGTGGTTCGAATTGGTTTTTTTAATACTAACCATTAATATGGTGGGCAACCTAATGAAATTCAAAACTTTTTCGTTAAAGAAGCTACCGGTATTGGTTTTTCATCTGGCTTTTATTTGTATCATGGTGGGTGCTGCCATTACCCGATACATTGGTTATGAGGGAATGATGCACATACGTGAAGGCGAACAGTCGGATCAGATTTTATCGAGTGATCAATATGTAAAAGTAAAAGTTACTTCAGATAGTTTTGAACAAGCCGATGAAGAGCATGTGCTTTATTCAATAGTTAGCCCTAATGAATATTCATCGAGTTTTTCAACTCCTAAAGGAAAGTTAAAACTAAAAAGCGAATTATATATTCCTCAGGCTACAACAAAAGCTGTTGAGAAAGAAGGAGGAGAACCTGCCATTCAGATAGTTTTATCAGCTGCCCGCGGACGTCAGGAATTTTCGTTATTCAAAGGTGATGTTATAAATGTTGGTAATTATTCTCTGGGGTTTGAGCCATCCGATGCAAATCAGGATATTGTATTAAAACTTATTGATGGTATGGCTTACTTTATTGGTAAGGATACCGTTAGTATGATGCAAATGCAAACAGGTGATGTGCAGAAATTTGAGCCCGATTCGGCACATAAATTATATAACGGTGTTTTATATAGTTTCGGCGACTTACGAATGGTATATACTAACCTAATGGAAAGTGCGGTAGTTGAACCGGTTTCTGTTGAAGGTCAAAACGGAAGTGGTTTGCCTGATGCCATAAAGTTTGTGGCAGAATTGAATAATCAAAAGAAAGAATTTTTTGTGTTTGGTCAGAAAGATGTATTGGGCCGAGATTATACAGTGGACATAGACGGGGTTGAGGTGAAGGTTAGTTATGGTGCCAAACAAATTCATATTCCGTTTGCATTACATCTTAATCGGTTTGAGCTCGATCGTTACCCGGGAAGCGAGAGTCCAAGCTCTTATGCGAGCGAAGTAACCCTATTGGATGAACGTACCGGTATCAAAGAAGACCGGAGAATATTTATGAATAATATTCTTAATTATAAAGGCTATCGATTCTTTCAGTCATCATATGATACCGATGAAAAAGGAACAATATTATCAGTAAACAGAGATTTTTGGGGTACACTATTTACCTATATCGGTTATTTAATATTGGCCATTGGAATGACACTGGCATTGATAATGCCAAATACGCGTTTTCGTAGCCTGGGCAGAAGGATTGATGAAATCTATAAGGAAAAGAAAAAGTTTCTTGCCATTGGTTTATTCCTGTTGGCAGTTCCGGCTATGAGTCAGGACTTAAATCCAAATATTAAGATCAGTCCTGAATCAGCGGAGGCTTTCGGAAGACTATGGGTGCAGGATCAGGGCGGAAGAATGAAGCCCGTTAATAGTTTGAACAGTGAGATTGTTCGAAAGCTGGTAAAACACCATACATTTCATGGATTATCGGCTGATCAGGTTGCATTAGGTATTATCATTGATCCCGGATTTTGGCAGGAAACACCTCTGATTACCATTAAGCATGATGAACTTAGAGCCATACTGCAGGTGACCGATAAAAAATCTTCTATCAACAATTTCTTTACACCCGATGGGCAATATAAAATCAGGCAGTTGGTTGAGACATCTTACCGTAAAAGGCCTGCATACCGCAATAAGCTGGAACAGGAAGCTGTGAAGGTGGATGAACAGGTTAACGTTTTCTTTATGCACAAAATGGGAAGCTTTTACAAGCTTTTCCCTCTGCCTGAAAGTGAAGATAATAAATGGGTGCTGTCAAAAGATAAAATAACCGGGGTAAGCGACCAGGATAGCCTGTTTATTAAGAATGTGCTTAACATGTATTTGCAGGCATTAACGTCTGGTGATAAAGCTTCAGAAGCTACTTATTTAGATGCAATAGATAAGTATCAGCATAAATATGGTGGATCAATATTGCCGTCAGATTATAAAAAGGACATTGAGATTATTTATAATGAGAGTAGCATTTTTATGTCGTTGATGCCTTACTTTCTGGTACTAGGTTTGATTCTCTTGTTTTTTCAGTTAATGAGACTGGTTCAACCTCGTTTTCAATTTAAATGGATTTTGCGAACCGGACTAATATTGGTTATTCTTGCCTTTGCTTTATATACAATTGGTTTGGCAATTCGTTGGTATATATCAGGCCATGCTCCATGGAGTAACGGATATGAATCGATGTTGTACATTGGTTGGACAACTCTTGTTGCGGGTTTAAGCTGGACCAGAAAGAATCCGATTGCTTTGTCTGTTTCAGCTATTTTTGCAGGTATTATTTTAATGGTTGCTCATCTTAGCTGGATGAATCCTGAGATTACCAATCTGGTACCGGTATTGAAATCATACTGGTTAACCATTCACGTTGCAATTATTGTAGCCAGTTATGGATTTTTGGGTAATGGCTTCCTGTTAGGTTTTCTGAATCTGTTATTGGCCGGAGCTAAGAATAAGAATAATAAAAAGGCCTTTACAATTACAATAGAAGAACTTTCAGCTATTAGTGAAAGGGCTATGACTGTTGGTTTGTATCTGTTGACAGTTGGAGCTTTTCTTGGAGGTGTCTGGGCCAACGAATCGTGGGGTCGTTACTGGGGATGGGATCCTAAAGAAACATGGTCGGCCGTTACCATTCTGGTTTATGCCTTTATTTTGCACATGCGTTTTATCCCCGGAATGAAGAGCATAACAACCTTCAATATATGGTCAGTTATTGGCTTTGCATCGGTAATAATGACCTATCTGGGAGTTAACTACTATCTGGCCGGAATGCATTCTTATGCAAAAGGTGATCCGGTTCCGGTTCCTGCATGGGTTTATTATTCTGTTGCCGTAGTTGCTGTGGTTATTTTTTATGCTATGTATAACGAAAAGAAACTGGCAAAAGAAGAAGAGGAAGAGTCTTAAATTATTTGTTCTATATGCATGAATGACCGAAGAATACAAAAGCTTCGGTCATTTTTTTTTATTTTTTTGTAAACAAAAGTAACAAAGGCATTGTTTAGGTTTTAAATAAATTGATCGAACAAAATGGCAAAAATAACTTTTAAAGGTTCACCTGTTGAAACAGCAGGCGACTTACCAAGAGTGGGAGCTGAGGCCCCGGAATTTACTTTAGTAAATACAGAATTAGGCGACGTTTCGTTAAACGATTATAAAGGACAAAAGGTAGTATTAAATATTTTTCCAAGTGTTGATACTTCTGTTTGTGCTGCGTCGGTAAGACGATTTAATGCTGAAGCATCGAAACGCGATAATACAACCGTTTTATGTATTTCTCGTGATTTACCTTTTGCTCATGCACGTTTTTGCGGTGCTGAGGGTTTGGATAAGGTAATTTCATTATCAGAATACAAAGACGAAGTGTTCAGTCAGAATTATGGAGTTAAAATGGTAGACGGACCGTTGGCAGGTCTTTTATCTCGTGCTGTGGTTGTAGTTGACGAGAATGGGAAGGTAGTACACAGCGAACAGGTAGATGATATTGTTCACGAGCCGGATTACGAAGCTGCATTAAAAGTTTTGTAATGCCTTAGTGCAGATAATTGTTTAGTTTTATTTAATGTTCTTAAGAAAGCCGGATGGATAGACCACCCGGCTTCTTTATTATATAATTTATTGAATTCCCTGTTTAAAAAATTCCTCCTCAGCCATAGTGTTTAAACGGCTGTTCACAAACTCCTTTAATCGAATTCTTGTTACGTCTTTCCCTTTTTTTGTATCCAGTGAATCGGGTAACTTGTCAAGAAAAGCCTGGTATAATTCCTGAGCTTTTTCTTTATCCTTTAAGTCAAAATCGTAAATAGTTGCCTGATTATACAAATACATTGCCGTGGTTGGAGAATAGCTGTAGGCTGTATCATAATAAGCAATGGCTTTTTCGTATTCGCCCGAATTGGCGTGCATCATAGCCAGTTTAAGATGTATTTTTTCCATTAAATCAGGAGAGGGGTTTAGAAGGCCCGCAGCCATTTCAAGATAGGGTTTACCTCTCAGAGGAATATTTGATTCACCCAGGCTGGAGCCCAGAAAGAAACAAATCTCAGGATCATCGCTTTTCAATTCAAAAGCATCGGACAAATAAGTTATGCTCTCGTTAAAGTTATCCATTCGGTAATATGCAATGCCAATGTGTTTTTTGGTGATTAGTGAACTATCACCCTGGGATTCCATTCTTTTAAATATGTTAACCGTATTTCCGTTTGCACCAGACTTAAAACTTGCCAGACCTGCCATGGTTAGAAAGCGTTTTGAGTAACCAAGCGTATCAACAAACTGCATACTCAGGTCGAAGCACTCAACATACATCTTTTTACCGTAATATACCTGCGCCAGTTTTATTCCAACCTTTTGATTAACAGGATAGGCTTCCAAAATGCGTTTGTAGGTGTTAATAGCCGACAGAGGTTGATTCACCTTCTGAAAAGCTTCTGCTAACAGCATATTGGCATTGTAGTTCAGAGAATCAAGCTTAAGGTAGTTTTCAAGAATTACAATGGCACTGTCGTACTGACCTTCTGTGCTTTGAATTTGTGCATAACGCATCAGATTACCGTAATGTGTGGAGTCTTGGGTATATCTTTGTTGACATATATCCAATGCCTGTGGATACTGACCAACTTCGAAATAACTTTTACATAGTAAATCCTGATGTTTAATTGGTAAGGGTTTATTTATACTAGCCAATGTTTCGATTGCCTTGTTGATCGTTCCTGATTGATAATATGCGGAAGCCAACAGGTAGAATCCATCTTCATCCAATGTATTTCTTTGCGACTCCAGCTGATCAATTATTTCGGGATAACGTTCTTCGGAAAACAGCAGATTAAGATTTTCCTGGGCAATTGCATTAATGCAGAAAATTACCAGAATACCTGAGAGCAGATATTTTTTCATAATACAGAAAGTTAAGATAGGCCTTAAATGATAGCATCTTAAAATTAAGGTATTACCCGAAAGTCGACAAATTAAATTAACATATTTAGCATTTTTTAAGATATGTCACTTGATCAACAGGATATAAAAAAAGCCCCTTTGGGGGGCTTTATCTGCTTACATTTCCTTTTCTTCTAGTTCTTTCTTCTTTTCTTTCATTTCAAGCTCTTTCTCCTTCATCTTTTCCTCCATTACTTTTACTTTTTCCTCCTGCTGCTTGACTTCTTCAATTTTTTTCTCCAGTTCTTCAGTTTGTCTTTCAGCCCTGTCTATCTTTTCTTTCCTTTTTTGGTATTCTTCATCCGAAATTTTACCTTCTTTTCTTTCTTTATCAGCTCTTTCTTTGGCATTTTTTATTCTCTCGCGAGCCTCTTTGGTCTTCATTTCGCCTTCAGTAACTGATTCGTCCAGTTTTTTCTTATGCTCTTCGTGCTTCATTTTAGCTTCTTCTGCACGTTTCTGTCCAAATTCTTTACCTTTAAGATCTCCTTTATCTTTTCCGTAAGCATTACCGGTTTCTTTCTCTGCTTTTTCCTTAACCTCTTCTTTAAGTTTTTCCTTCTTCTCCTGCTTGCCTTTTTCTTTCTTATCCTTATTATTTTGCGCCTGGCTTGCCAAACTTAAAGTAAATAGTAATGCCAGTAGTAGGGTGATTTTTTTCATTTCGATAGATTTTGAATGTTTATTCCAGTTCTTTTAGAGCTTCGTCCAACTTTTCAGTTGTTTCTTTAATGTCTTGTGCTGCTTCTTCAAGGGTAACCTGAAGTGTATCAGCAGCAGCTTCTACCTTTTCAACCACTTCTTGTTGTGGGGTTGCTTCAGTACTTTCAGTATCTTTCTTTTTCTTTTCGCCACATGATGCCATTACGAAGGCTAACACTGCGGTAATTAATAATAATTTTTTCATACAGATTGTGTTTTATAGGTTTAAAATACAGAAATCTAGTGTTTTATTAGATCTAAGATAACAGGAAATTTTGAATAAAATGGTTGAAATGTGCTATATTTTACCAAAGCACAAACACTTTAGTACCTTTTTTAAAGTATGGAATTTCCTATTTGTTTCTTTGCTGTTAAGAGCCAGTAAATGAATTATTTTAACCCAAGTCCGCTTATTTTACGATAAAGATCCAGTGCATAAACGTCAGTCATACCTGAAACAAAGTCCAGAACCGATTGAATTTTATTAACCAAAAGATCGTTTTCGGTTACTTTAAATTGCTCCGGAATAAAAGGAAGTAGCATTTTAGAGTAGAAATCATTGGGATTAATCACTGCTTTAATAAATTCATCAAGGAGAGTGCCCAAAATTTTAAAACCGGCTATTTCAATTTCAACCACTGACTGATGTTTATAAATACGCTTAAAGGCCAGTTTTTTGCATGTTTCCATGGCTTCCAACTCCACACCAGTCAGGTGATCGACCAATCCCTTTTTGAAGGTACCATTGAGGATCTCATCCTGATTCTTCCAAAAGATATCAGTACAAAGTCCTACCAGTTTACCAATCACTTTGGCTCGTAAATAAACAATTCGCTCGTTTAAGTCGCTCACCTCGTTAAATACATCTGCTATCTTGTCAAATTCTTTGGCTTCCGTTTTCTTATCAAAAAAGGCTGTTAGCAGATTGTAGGTTTCCTCGTATGAAAGAATCTTCAGCTTATGCGCATCTTCAATATCCATTACCTGGTAACAGATATCGTCGGCTGCTTCAACCAGGTAAACCAATGGGTGACGGGCATAAATCTCTTTTTCTTTATCCAGCACTTTTAGCTGGAGCTCTTCGGCAATATGCTTAAATATTTCTTTTTCCGATTGAAAGTATCCATATTTTTTTAATCCCAAATCAGAGGCATAAGGGTATTTAAGTATGGATGCTACAGTCGTATAGGTCATTGCAAAACCACCCTGACGGCGCCCCCGAAAGGCATGTGTAAGTATGCGCAAGGCATTTGCATTTCCTTCGAAACGGGTAAAATCAGTCCATTGCGATGGGGTGAGCTGATCTTTGAATGCTGCTCCGGCACCATTGGTAAAATAATGACCTATAGCTGCTTCACCGGAATGACCAAAAGGTGGATTACCCATATCATGTGCCAGACAAGCCGCAGCTACAACAGAACCTATCTCGGCAACTAATTCGGGATTACCCAAACCTGCTTCCGTTAACTTTCGCGACAGATTGTTACCCAGAGAACGCCCCACACTGGCAACTTCCAGACTATGAGTTAGACGGTTATGAACAAACACGCTTCCGGGTAAAGGGAAAACCTGAGTTTTATCCTGTAAACGACGGAAAGGAGAGGAGAAGATAAGGCGATCATAATCACGTTGAAATTGTGTGCGATCGTGTTTTATTTCTTTCAGGTTTTCCTGTCCGGTTCGTTTGGTTGATAGTAGGTGATCCCAGTTCATATATGTTTCTTAGTATATTTTTGTTTGATAATCTTTCATCCTGCCATCAAGCTGGCGGGCTTGTCCGTTCGTCATGGTATCGAGACGAGCCCAGAAATGCGGGCCATGATTTTTTTCGTGTACATGGCATAACTCATGCAAAAGTACATAATCTATCAGTTCATCAGGCAATCGCATCAGGTGCAGGTTTAAATTAATATTGTTACGTCCGGAGCAGGAGCCCCAACGCGACTTCAGATTTTTTATAACAACATTCTGATAACGAATGGAATGTTTCTGCGCTAATTCGGCCAGCCTGTGAGGTAAATATCGTTTGGCCTCCAAACGTAAGGCCTCTTCAATACCGTAGCGTATATTTTCCTGTATACCCGGATGGCTTACCGGTACATTACCGGGATAATAAATATGCAATATGCCCTGATGAAGGTGTAATCTCACATTCGACTTATTGTGTTTCGAAATTTTAAGAGCAAAGGAGCGGGAAGTAAATTGGGTGGTCTCATCAAAAATAGTCAGTAGGTCTTCTTTCTCTTCCAGTTTTTTGAGGTTTGATAGTATCCACTGCTTTTTCTCCTTCAGAAAATTAATGCCTTCATGTACATCACCCCCGACCGGAATCACGAGAGTAACTCCTTTAAAAGGCCTAAGTTTAATACTAATACGACGAGCTTTTGTACTCTGGCGTATCGTTACCTGGCCCAGCTCCGGTATTTCTACAACAGCTTCCTTCATTGATGGTAAAAGTAAGAAATGTTGGCTTATTTTCTGTTTGTATGATAAAGTATCTCCAACAAAACTCAATGACTGCAAAACAATTTTTATCCAATCTTTTAACTAATTTCATCCCGTAAAATATTACACATCAGCCATGAAAATTAAATTATTACCTTTTCTATTTATTCTGAGTCTGCTGTTTGCATGTGTTGCAGAGGATAAAACATATCAGCCTGAATTTCATTACACCGTATCGCTTGATGATGCATCAAACCAAAATTTTGGTATGACTCTTACGGTAAAAGGAATGGATCAGGACACAATAGTTTTAAAATTACCTCAATGGACTCCCGGATACTATCAGCTGATGGATTTCACTTCCGATCTTTCTCAATTAAAAGTGATGGATGAAATAGGTAATGAACTGAAAGCTACCTTTAATGAACCTAATGCCTGGACCGTAACCGAAACAAAAAATAAAGAACTGACCATTACCTATTCCATCAAAGCCGATCGTAAATTTGTGGTGCAAAGTTACATTGACACTACACATGCTTATATCGTTCCAACCAATAATTTTCTTTATATCGATGGATATCTGAATCAACCCGTGACGATTGATGTGGCCGGAATGGAAACTTGTGGATTTTCTGATCTTATTACCGGGTTAACCAAAACGGGTGACTTCGCCTGGTCAGCACCGGATTTTGATATTTTATATGACAGTCCTTTATTGGCAGGTAAATTAGATCGCTTGCCTGTTTTTGAAATAGGTGGAATCAGGCATCAGTTTGGTGGTTTTATGCTGGGTGATTTTAACCGCGAAGAGCTTAATTCTAATCTTGAGAAGGTGGTAGAAGCAGCTACGACGCTTATGGGAGATATCCCATATGGTGATTACCATTTTATTGCTATCGGCCCTGGATTTGGAGGCATAGAACATTTGAATAACACCACCATCAGTTTTGATGGAAATAAAATACAAACCGAAGCGGAGATGAAAGATGTAATGAGTTTTATTGCTCACGAATATTTTCATCATTACAATGTTAAGCGCATACGTCCTTATGAACTGGGACCGTTCGATTACGATGGCATCAACCGTACTGCACAATTATGGATCAGTGAAGGATTAACCGTGTATTACGAGTACATGCTTACCCGCATTGCAGGTATTACGAATGAAGATGATCTGATATCCTCTTTTGAGCATCATATCAATCATGTTGAAAACAATGAGGGAAGATTAAAACAATCGCTGGTACAATCGAGTTACAACACCTGGGAAGATGGACCTTTTGGAGTTCAGGGTAAAACAATTTCTTATTATCAGAAAGGTCCTTTGGTTGGTTTGCTGCTCGATCTGAGTCTTCGCCAGGCTACACAAAACCAAAAATCACTCGATGATGTAATGCGCTATCTTTATCAACAGTATTATCAGCAGGAGCAACGTGGATTTACCGATGCTGAGTTTCAGCAGGTGTGCGAAAACATTGCCGGAACCTTATTGACCGATGTGTTTGAATATGTACATACTACCCGCGAACTGGATTATAACCAATATCTGCAGTATGCCGGTTTGGATCTTGTTAAAACAATGGATCGAAACACTGGTAGGATTCAGTACAGCATTCAAAAACTTAATAATGTTAATGCCTTACAGCAAGAGATTTTAAAATCGTGGTTGAGGGAGTGAAGAAATAATACTGAGCCATTCAGCGACATCCTTCGTTTGGTTGGGTTTAACTTTAGTAGTCAGAATTGCATCAAATTCGTACCATAAAAAACCATCCAAACCAAAGGCATTTACCTTATGAAATCCAAAACGAGGTATTTGCCAGCGATCTGGATCAAACCATCTACCTTCAATCAAACCTTTTTCAATGGTGGTAATAACAAATGCAATGGCTAGATTATGTTGGTTAGTGAAAACCACCTCTCCAAATGTCTTGTAGTTTCCTGCATCGCGAAACAAGTATTCAAATTGAATATTCATTTTTTGAAGACAAAACTAATTTATGTCGTATTAGCTGTCAACGGACTATGAGTCACATATGCCTCTCAAATACATTCTGGCGATGCCAAGTTAAAAAAGTTGTACTGGGTAAGTATTTATTTGGTAATAGAATTGTCTGATTTTCAATTTTTCCGAAATGAATATCATAAAATTCCTTTGTAGAATAATCTTTTATGGTTTGTGATAAAACAATTTTGTATTCACTATCAATGGTCAGTAATCCTCGATCAAATGCTTTATCATATAATGCAGATAAACAAAGACCATTTTCGGGGTTAAGCCTTTCTGCTTTATTCGATGCCCATGGAATTATGTGGCTAGCAATTAAAAAGGTTGGGATATTTATTCCAGTAATGGCGCAGGTACTTTGGTAATTTGAAAGTACCATATCGCGAAAGAATTTTTGATTAACTCTTGTTTTTACATAGCTTTCACGATCTTCTCCAACTAAGAGATCTAAATCAGGTAAGTAATTTCTGTATTTCTGTTCTATGGATTGTTTCTCAAGCAGAGCTAAGACTTTTTCACTTTCGAAAGCAAGTTCTTCCTGGTTTGTATAGAATTCATTAAATATTTCCTTGTCTGCTTTTGCAGCATTTTTCATTCCTTTGATACCTCTTCTTTGTAAAGCGGGATCAAAACTTGCAAAATTCGATAGTTTAAGACCTACGGCACTTGGAGTTCGTCCAATCTGTTTAGCTAAAGACTTTATTTGAGGATTTGTGTTGCTTATTTTGCCAAACGGTATCCTACAATATAAATTAAAAGCAGCTACTAATTCTTGTCGTGTCCAAGCCGTTCGGGTCATTTAGTTCTTTATTTACTAGCTTAAATATAGTGGAAATACTGTAATAATATGAATTATGAGTTCATGAATCTAATCAACATTTTGATTGATCATACCTTCAACCAAGGTAGTAATCTTTTATAACCGTGTAGTAATAGCTGCTGATTGGGTAGCAAAGGCTTAAAGGTGGCGTAGCAGGGTACAAAAGCAAGGTAGCAATAGAAGAAAGTGCAGAAGTTATGACAGAAAGTCAGGTAGCGACCCATAAAAGTGAGGGAGCAGGGGTTTAAAGCAAGGTAGTAATGAACAGTAATAGTAAAGATGTCATCCATTTAATGATACAGGAGACTTTTTATGAAGTCTTAGTGTTGTAATCATAAACTTGCATATATTATTTTATTTATATAATTTACTTGTGCTTTTTAATATGTTTTTTTATGTAATTATAAAATGTATCTCGTATCGCCATAAATTACTTTGTTTATTGTTATTTCTTATTAAAGCTAAATATATCCAAATAGTAACCCAGGCTAATGTTGAATATTATGTCAACATGGCTATTAAACTTAAATAAGATGAAAACAAGTTATGAAAAAACCTATGAAAAATCCCGCATCCTTATAATGGGGGTTAACCAAGTTGAAGAAATCAAACAACGGATTGCTCCGGTTTATAATGAAGAGCGTCTGGCTAAAGGCAACGAGTTACTTCAGTTGGCCAAACAAAGTATGATAGCACAGGATAAGGAAATGATAGAGGCCAGCATGGCTACCAAGGCATATCACGAAGTTGATGAGCAATTACATTCAGTATTGGTAAAGATTCGCAAAGCGATTCGTTACTTTTTTAAAAATGACGAAATAGTGCTGGCTAACATGCATATTAACGACCCCATACCAACTGATTATAATGGTTGGAAGGCATTATGTGAGCAGGTAATGAATGGTATTATTCTTTTTCCTATTGTTCAGCAAAAGCTGGAATTGATTGGAATCAATCAGGAAATGGTGAGGCAATGTAAGGCCGATTTGGATAAACTGGATCAATTAAAAAGTGATGCGGCCAGAGAAAGCGGAGAGGCACAGGTTGCTTCAGAAGCAAAACATGAAGCGTTTGATAATTTAAACGCCTACTGCATCGATCTTCGCGAATGTCTGGATCTGTTTTTTGAAGATAGTGAGCGGCAACAACTCGAAAAAGTTGGTATCATAGTTCAATAATAATCTGAATAAATTATAGGAAGCCCTGACGATTTATGAATTGCAGGGCTTTTAGTTTTATAAGTGGATTACTGTCTTTAGCTTGTTTAATTTCTGAACTACGAAATAAATGAATGTTAGTTTATAGCTTACAGTATCTGATCATGTAACTAATAGTCTAGCTAACATTAGGATCTTTTGCAAAGAAAGAAACAAATATGGATGATTATGTCTGTTTGAAAAGAAAGTGCAGACTTTGCTTAGTTTAATAGTGAAGTTATGGTTTGGCGAAGTTTGTAACTTAGTCTTAATTGACGGTTAGTTTGCAACTAACAACGTCAAATCATTTGATTAGTAATTATCTTATTTAATTCTTGTTCATAATAATAGTATCAGATACAGTGGTTCAAATTTAATACAAACAAAGTCGCAGATTTCTCATAGTCCATGGTTTTGTTTTTCTAAAGTGTGAACTGCTCTGATTTTTAAATTCAGTAAAAGGAAGTATCCATAAAAATTTAGATATGACAACAGGCTATCAAATAAAAGAGCAGGATGCTCTTTACTTCGTTACATTGCAAATAGTAGATTGGGTAGATGTTTTTACAAGGCCGATATACAGAGATATTGTTATTGACAGTCTGAAGTATTGCATGCGTTATAAAGAATTACAGGTGTTTGCCTATGTTATCATGAGCAATCATGTTCATTTAGTTGTACACAGTATAAAAGCCGATTTAAGTGGTACCATCAGAGACTTTAAAAAATATACCTCGAAAAAGATAGTCGAAACAATTCAGGTGATTCCTGAAAGCAGACGAGAATGGATGCTTAATCGGTTTTGCTATAATGCAGGTAAACATAGCCGTAACGAGAGATATCAGGTTTGGACACATGAAAATCATGCGATTCATCTATATTCAAATAAGTTTATTGCTGATAAAATTGAGTACATTCATAACAATCCTGTAAAAGCTCTGCTGGTCCAACATCCTGAAGATTATTTATATTCCAGTGCTAGAAACTATGCATCACTATCGTCTGTATTAGACATTGAACCATTGATTTTGCCAGTGATAACTGTTTAGTGCATTTGTGAATAAATTGTGTATCGGTAGTCGCAGACTACCAAATCTATCAAACGAAGTCTCAGACTTCGCTTAGCCAATGTAGAAAAACGTGAAGTTATGGTTCGGCGAAGTTTGTAACTTCGTCGTATTTAACGGTTAGTTTGCAACTAACAGTATCAAATCATATAAAACAAAAAAGCCACCCAAAATGGATGGCTTTTCAGCTCCCCAGGTTCCCGATACTTCGGGAGAACCTACGACCTACGGATTAATCCCGATGTTTCGGGACCGCTCTAACGGGTAGCATTGATAATAATAGATTGTATAAATTCCTGATCATTGAATTGAGTTATAATCTTGTTAAGAAATACTTTACTCTTTTGATTCTTAATAAAACGTTCAACTCTGATTGCATCAGAAATATTATTTGAAACTTCGAAGAAACATTTTAATTCCCATGGTTGGTGTTTGGCAGTGTATTTTGATTTATTTGTATAAGAATTGTGCTCAAGTAGTCTCTTGTGTGGATCCGGAGAGTAGCCGATATAAAATCTATCAGATTTAAGAGAATATAGTATGTATATGAAGTACATAAAATTAAAGATACTTCAATTCTAGTAATTTATATAGTGGAAATGCTGTGTTTGGATTGTTTTATAGCTCCTCAGGTTCCCTATTCTTTGGAAGAACCTACGACCTACGGATTAATCCCGAAACTTCGGGACCGCTCTAACCAACATTATTGATATAAAACAAAAAAGCCACCCAATAATGGATGACTTCATAGCAACTCAGGTTCCCAATACTTCGGGAGAAGCTACGACCTACGGATTAATCCCGAAGCTTCGGGACCGCTCTAACGGGTAGCATTGATAATAATGGATTGTATAAATTCCGGATCATTGAATTGAGCTATTAGTTTCTTAAGAAAAACCTTGCTCTTCTGATTCTTAATAAAACGTTCAACTCTGATTGCATCAGAAATATTGTTCGAGACTTCGAAGAAACATTTTAACTCCCACGGTTGGTGTTTAGCTGTGTATTTTGATTTATCTCTATAAGAATTGTGCTCTAGAAGTCTCTTGTGTGGATCCGGAGAGTAGCCGATATAATATCTATCAGATTTAAGAGAATATAGTATGTATATGAAGTACATAAAATTAAAGATACTTCAATTCTAGTATATTATATAGTATAAATGGTTTAGATATTATTAGATTCTCAACTATCAGAATCTTCAGAAGAACTTATGACCTAAGAATTAATTTTGTTACTTCAGGACTAAACATGCGATAAGACAAAAAATGGTGTTTAAATTAGAAAGCTTCATAGCACCTCAGGTTTCCGATTCATTGGGAGAAGCTACGACCTACGGATTAATCCCGAAACTTTGGGACCGCTCTAACCAACATTATTGATATAAAACAAAAAAGCCACCCAAAAATGGATGGCTTCTCAGCTCCCCAGGTAGGACTTGAACCTACGACCTACGGATTAACAGTCCGCCGCTCTAACCAACTGAGCTACTAGGGAATTTTTACCTTTTACTCTGGATAGATGTCTAAGACTTGCGGATTAATCCCGATCGTTCGGGACCGCTCTAACCTCCCGATAGTTATCGGGATGAGTACCAGGGAATCAAATATTTTTTATAAGAGCTTCGTCTAACTTTTATGAAGCTCCCCAGGTAGGACTTGAACCTACGACCTACGGATTAACAGTCCGCCGCTCTAACCAACTGAGCTACTAGGGAATTTTTTCATTTCAGTTTGTATCGCACAACCCGTGTGGCTGTGCTTTTCTCAAATGCTGTGCAAAACTATAAGGAATCTTCAAAATATGCAATATCTTTGTGAAAATTTTTGAATTAAAAATATCGAAAAAATAATAATGATTTAATTATGAGTAGTGTACTGGGATTAGGAAATGCATTAGTAGACGTGTTGGCAAGGCTGGAAAGCGATTCTTTGTTGGAAAAACTGAGCTTACCGAAAGGAAGTATGCAGTTGGTAGATAGCGAAGCTGCCAATAAAGTGATGGAAGCAACCGCTCATTTAAAGAAGAATCTGGCCAGTGGAGGTTCTGCTGCCAATACCATCCATGGCCTAGCTAATTTAGGGGTAAAAACCGGTTTTATTGGCAAGATTGGAAAGGATGAGTTAGGACAGGTTTTCAGAAACGACATGTCAAGTAATAACATTACACCTCATTTAAGCGAAAGTGAAGCAGAGTCGGGTAGAGCCATTGCTTTGATCAGTCCTGATTCGGAGCGTACTTTTGCAACCTGTTTAGGTGCAGCCATTGAGTTATCTGCCGATGATTTATTGGAGCATTTGTTTGAAGGCTACACTTATTTTCATGTTGAAGGGTACCTGGTTCAGAATAAATCTTTGATTGAGAAAGCCTACCAGATTGCAAAAACCAAAGGCCTTAAAACCAGTATCGACTTAGCCAGCTTTAATGTAGTGGAAGATAACCTAGAGTTTTTGAAGAATCTGGTTGAGAATTATGTTGATATCATTTTTGCCAACGAAGAAGAAGCTAAAGCCTATACCGGTAAAGAAGGTGAAGAAGCCTTAAATGAATTAGCAAAGGGAACAGAAGTAGCTGTTTTAAAACTGGGTAAAGAAGGATCGCTGATAAAGCGTTTTGATGAAGTAGTTAAAGTAGGTATCATTCCGGTAAAAAGCATTGATACTACCGGAGCTGGTGATTTGTATGCTGCAGGCTTCTTGTACGGATTAATTCAAAATCTTGATTTGGCCAAATGTGGAAATATTGGTTCTATTCTTTCGGGTCATGTAATTGAAGTGATTGGTCCTAAAATGACAGAAGATACCTGGAAGGAGATTCACGGGAAGATTAAGGAAATCCTTAATTAATAAGGGTTGAATAGTATGCTTAATATCATATTTCTTTAGTTTCAGTACTGTTACATTTGAAAAAGATTATAAACTAACTCAACCAGCAAAAAACATTAAGCTATGTACGGTAAGTTTCAGGATTTTTTGAAGAATGAAATAGAAGGCATTAAAGAATCAGGCCTTTATAAAAACGAACGAATTATTACCTCACCTCAGGGTGCCGAAATTCAGGTAGGTGGTAAGACTGTTTTGAACTTTTGTGCCAACAACTATTTAGGATTGTCATCTCACCCAAGAGTTGTAGAAGCAGGTCAAAAAGCTATGGATACCCATGGATATGGTTTGTCATCAGTTCGTTTTATTTGTGGCACACAGGATATTCATAAAGAACTGGAAGCTAAGATTGCTGAATTTCTGGGTACTGAGGACACAATTTTATATGCCGCTTGTTTTGACGCGAATGGTGGCGTTTTTGAACCCTTATTCACAGATGAGGATGCCATTATTTCTGATGCATTGAATCATGCATCCATCATCGATGGAGTTCGTTTGTGTAAGGCAGCCCGTTATCGATATGCACACGCTGACATGGCAGATCTGGAAGAACAACTGAAAAAAGCTCAGGCACAACGATTCCGTATTATTGTTACTGATGGTGTTTTCTCAATGGATGGCGATATTGCCAAATTGGATCAGATCTGTGATCTTGCAGATAAATATGATGCTTTGGTAATGGTGGATGATTGTCATGCAGCCGGATTTATTGGAAAAACAGGTCGTGGCACGCATGAATATAACAATGTTATGGGAAGAGTGGATATCATTACAGGTACCTTAGGAAAAGCTTTAGGTGGAGCCCTGGGAGGATACACAACCGGTCGCAAGGAAATTATTGACATGTTGCGTCAGCGCTCACGTCCTTATTTGTTTTCTAACTCTTTGGCACCATCAATTATTGGAGCTTCATTAGAAGTATTTAAAATGTTGACTGAGTCAACAGCTCTTCGCGATAAGGTGATGGATAATGCTGAATATTTCAGAGCTAAATTAACTGAGGCAGGTTTTGATTTAAAACCGAGTAAATCTGCTATTGCAGCATTGATGTTATACGATGCCAAATTATCGCAGGAATTTGCTGCCCGTTTACTGGAAGAAGGAATTTACGTTATCGGGTTCTATTATCCGGTGGTTCCTAAAGGTCAGGCACGTATTCGTATTCAGCTGTCGGCTGCTCACGAACGTCATCATCTGGATCATGCCATTGAGGCCTTTGTAAAGATCGGAAAAGAGCTAAAAGTGATTGAATAGATATTTTTCAATTGATATAGTACCCCGTTGAAAAGCAGCGGGGTTTTTTATTGCTTTATTCATTGATGGCTGAATGAGAATAATCTTATATTTTTGAAATATGAAAAAGCTATCTGTCGTTTATTTTCTGATATGTCTTTGCACCATAGTAGATCAGTCGGTTTTGGCCCAGCAAAAAGATGTTTTTATGGGTGGAAGAATTGGACTTACATTACCCACAAACATTTCTAAACCCAAGGATTTAAATTATGGATTTAAGGATATGTCAAGAGCCGGTATACAGGTTGCATATTTTGGCAGGTGGTTTTATATGGAAAACCTAAGCCTGGGATGGGATCTGGGATATCAGTATCAATCAACAGCTGATGATTACTGGAATGTTTCCAATTGGGGAGAGGTGAATGGCAGTTATCAAACCATTCAATTGCTGGCCGAAGGAAATATCTACTTTGATTCCGATGAAGTAAGACCATACGCAGGAGTTGCTTTTGGAGCTTTTGCTTTATTAAACAGACGTACATATAGCTCCAACAATGAAGTGGCTGCTTCATCAGAAACATATAAGTACCAAAAAGTAATGCCCGGGTTAGCTCCCCAGGCAGGTATACTTTTTGATTTAGGCGGTAATGTTCTTTTAGATATTCATACACGGTTGGTTTTTATGCCCAATCTGAAAGATGAGTATGTAACCATTGACGGTTCTGAAATATCAACCAATCCTCACGGAGCTCAAAACCATTTGAGCCTGAGTATCGGGTTATTATTTTAATGTTTTATTTTAAAGAAACCCAGTTTTCTAATCAATTCAGCTGCCTGATCTGCCAGTTGATTAGAGGTTGAGCTCATCTCCTCCGAAATAGCAGCATTACTCTGCGTTGTAACATTGATATTCTGTATGGCGGAGTTAATCTGACTGGCTCCAATATTCTGCTCGCTACTGGATGTGGTTATTTCATTAATAAGATTGGCATTTTTCTCAATCAATGGCAAGGTACTTTGTAATTTCTGCATGGCTTCTTCTGCCACTACATTACCATTGCCTGCCAGCTCCAAGATGTCCTTGGCAGCTGTTTTACTTCGTTCAGCTAATTTGCGTACCTCACCGGCAACCACCGCAAAACCCTTGCCTTCCTCACCTGCGCGTGCAGCTTCCACCGCTGCATTTAAGGCCAGTAAATTGGTTTGTACCGCAATCTCATCAATAATATTAATCTTCTCGCTGATTAGCTGCATTGCATTCAAAGCTTTTTGTGTTTTATCAAAGCTTTCCAAAACAGCTTCATTGGTTTGATTGGAATTAACCATGGTGTCAGCAGCATTTTTAGCATTGGCTTCAATATTGGCAGCCATTTCTTCCATGGAAGAAGAAACCTCTTCAACTCCTGAAGCTTGTTGGCTTGCTCCTGAAGAAAGATCGGTTGCTGTACTATTAATGGTTTCGCTCATTTTACTAACCTCATTGGCTGAAATCTCTACAGCGATAATGGCATCACTTAATTGCTTCTGTAATACATCAAGCGAATTATGAATATCCAGTATTTCACCCTTTAGAGTACCTTTAAACTCGCTGGTTTGACTTGAAATATAGCCATCAGATAAATGATTGAGTTTGGCAACGATTTCAAGCAATGGCTTACGAACCTGCTTGTAAACAATAGATTGTAGTACGATGGTTGTTCCAATTCCTACTACCATGGCAACCCAATACGTGTAATGATCCGGATAGTCGTGCAGTAAACGACTGTTAATTACCGTTATAAATACGTTTAATATCCATAACGCACCAATACGGAAAAAAATACTATTCTTAAAAAGTAGTTTTAATAAAAAATAGCCCATTACAAAGGCTACAAAGCCTAAAAAGGCTATTCTCCCCCAAACAGATAAAAAAATCATACAATTATATCTCAGTTCAACATTGACAGTAATTATACATTTCCCCCGATGATAATGTATAATAGACACATAGAATACGAATTAATTCGTAACATGTTACAACTAAGTTATAAAGAAAGACGTCTGACCAATTGGAACAGACGTCTTTTAAGTTATTTTAGGGAAAATTACTATCCTTTTTTCTCCTCTTTCTTTTTATCGCAAGATTTTTTCTCACTGCATTCTTTTTTGCAGCATTCTTTCTTGGTTTCTTTAGTACATGCTTTCTTTTCTTCCTTCTTCTCTGTTTTTACAGGTTCTTGTGGAGAAACTTCTGCCATAACAGGTGAAGCAATTGCTAAAGTAAAAAGTACTAAAAACGAAAATGCCAATGTCTTTTTCATAATGATATTAATTAAATGATTAATAAAGTTTCTTAATTTGATGAATCAAAACTAGGATCCTTTGAACCAAAAATAGGTTATCCCGATGTTAATCGTTGTTAACGCGTTGTTAAAATCGGACAAGGATATCTTTTAATAGGTAATTTTGAAGAGTAGTTTGTAAAAGTAAATGAAAAAAGAAAAGAGTAATACCTGGCTTTCCATTATAACCTTTGTGGCCTTGGCTGTTTTACTTGCCATTCAGGTTGTTTATTTGTTAAAGGCAGCTCGCATGGCTGAGCAGAATTTTAACCACAGGGTAGTAATGGCTTTAAAAGATTCGAAAGATGAACTGGCCCGACGGATCTGTCCTGAGATGGATAATTTTTTGTGCGGTAAAGATTGTCCGAGAGCAACGGAGAAGAAGCGAAAGACAGAGGTTGACAGCATTATAAGAGCCAACTTATGTATGTATCATCTGCCATTGGAGTTTACTTTTGTATTGAGTGATAGTATTGGTGTTGAAAATTCAAACAAGATGTTTGGCGCTAAATTCTATCAACAATCATTGAATGGATTGCTGCAGGAGCAGGGAATAGGTATTCAGATTCAATTCCCGAACCGTACCCGGTTTATTCTTAATCAAATGAAGGGGCTATTTATTGTTTCTGTTATCGCAATCGGGTTTCTGGTATGGTCGTACATCATTCTTTTACGAATGATCAGACGAGAGAAGATGCAGATGGCTCAGACGCGTGAGTTTGTAAATAACATGTTGCATGAGTTTCAAACTCCTTTGGCTAATATCAGATTAGCTACCAACCTTATCAGAAAGAAAAAAGGTGATCAGGAAAAGACCGATGAATATACCGGTGTTATTCTGAACGAATATGACCGAATGCAGTCACATGTGAACGAAATACTCAATATCTCATGCGATTCACCTGAGAAATGTAAAAAGAACAGGGTTGATATGAATGCCGTGCTGAAAGAAGTAGCCGATAGTTATCAGTATCGTATTCAGGAATTGAATGGCCAACTGGAACTTGACCTGAAGGCTGAATTTGCAGAGATTGATACCAATAATGGCAGACTTTCTCAGGTTATTTCCAATTTGCTTGATAATGCTTTGAAATATGTTGATAAAGAACCTTTGATTAAAGTGTCGAGTTGGTCGAAAGACAAGGAGCTGATTTTCTCGATTGAGGACAATGGTATTGGAATTGCCAAGAAAGATCAACCTTTTATATTTGATCAGTATTTTCGTGTTGGAACAGGTGATGTGCATAATGTTAAGGGTTTTGGGCTGGGACTTAACTTCGTTAAAAAGGTGATTGAGGAACACAATGGAAAGATAAAACTGGAAAGTATAGTAGGTAAAGGCACAAAATTTATAATTATACTACCTTTAGCAAATGGCTAGAATACTACTTGTTGAGGATGATACAAGCATGGGTTTTTTGCTTGTTGATTTTTTAGAGACTAACGGCTTTGATGTAAAGTTATACAAAGATGGCATCAAAGGACTGGAGGCTTTTAAGAACCATTCTTTTGATTTCTGCATTTTAGATGTTATGCTTCCGGGTATGGATGGTTTTTCCATTGCCGAAAATATTCGACAGGTTGATAAACGAATACCCATTATCTTCTTAACGGCCCGTTCGATGAAAGAAGATAAGATTAAAGGTTTTAATCTGGGAGTAGATGATTACGTTACCAAACCTTTTGATGAAGATGAACTTTTGTTGCGTATTAAGGCCATTTTAAACCGTCTTCAACTGCAGGAGGAAGATCAGGAAACTGAATTCACTATCGGACAGTATACTTTTGATTCATCAAACCAGATGCTGACATTAGGGGATGACTCTAAACGTCTCACCCAAAAAGAAAGCGATGTTTTGAAGATGCTTTGTAAATCGATGAATAACATTGTTCGTCGCGAAGATATTTTGGTTGCTATCTGGGGCGAAAATGATTATTTCCACGGACGTAGTCTGGATGTGTTTATTGCTAAACTGCGTAAATACCTTAAGGATGATACCTCAGTAAACATCGAAAATGTGCCCAAAGTGGGATTTGTGCTTAATACCTGATATTATTCTTGTTTAATTGGAGGGTTGGCTTTGACTGAACCAATCATCAGCATTACCAGGAAGGCAAGTGCCAGATATGAGACAAATCCATACTGACCAGTAAGATTAAATGAAAGGCTGAAAAGATAGGGGCCAACTGCACTTCCCATAACCAACATTGACATGGCTTTACCCGAGATGGCTCCCAAATGCAGGCGACCAAAAAATCGTGGCCATACAATCGACATCAATACAGCAAATAAACCCGAACTCATACCAAAGCCAATTGAAATCAGGTAGTATCCTACAGGCGAATTAAGTATCATTAATCCAATAGTGGATAATATGGCACCGAAAATCATGATGTAAAGAAGGATTTTTAGTTTAATCCAGTCACTGATAATGTTTCCGGCAAAAGATATGAGTGTCGACACAATTGTAATTGGAAAAAATATCGAGATAGCTTCACTACGTTCATAACCGGCCTCGCCAAAAATGCTAACAACATGAAATGTAAAACCGGTTACAAAAAAGGAATGAAACGAAAGTATTAGTGCATACATCCAGAAACTTCTTGTATTGAGCGCTTCTGCAAGGGTGAAATTTTGCTCCGAAGTAAGAGAAGTTTTACTTCTTTTTTTATCCGAACTTTTCCCATCAACCTGCAATCCATATTTTTCGGGATTGTCTTTATAAAACAAAAATACGATTACCAAAACAACCATCAAGGAGGCAGCCATGATACGCCAGGCATTTTGCCAACCATTGTTTTGAATTAATCCATCAATGATTAATGGTGAAATTGAAAATCCAAAAGCCACACTGATACTGCTGATGGAATTAATTCTTCCGCGCAGGCGATCAAACCATTTCATTACCATGTTACGCGACACCATGGTTAATACTCCCTGACCACTAAACCGGATGATGGCAAAAAGTATTGTCATTAAAGTAAACGGTATAGTCCAATGTTTGAAATGAAAAACGTTGAAAATGCCTTCGCTTACCACCTGGCTGTATGAGCTTATTACCAATGATGCTGAAAGTATCAGAATGGAGAAGGTGGCAGACCAGATAACGCCATATCTATCATAGAGTTTTCCGGCATATGTAAGTAACAATGAGCTTATAAATGTTCCAATGCCATAGGCAAAACTAAACTGATCGCGGCTCAATCCCAAAGCGTCTTTAACAGGATCGGTAAAGGTTGAAATACCAATAGTTTGTCCCGGAATACTGGCCAATATTCCAACGCTTCCAAAAAATAGTACTATATAACCGTAATAAAACGGGAAAGATTGTGGTTTTATTAAAGCCCCTGTTCTCTTCATTCCTCAAAAGTATGATAAATCAGAATGGTAGACAGATTTGGTACAAAGCTTGTTCTAATTTTAAGGATTATTAATATTTAAGGGATATCTTATCTTTGAATTATGAAAAAAGTAGGTGTTTTTATGGCGTTGGTAATGTGCAGTATGAGTGTTTTTTCGCAGATAGATTCTGAGTTGATTCAAAAAGTATCGAACTTTCCCACATCATTCAAAAAAACAGAAGATTTGGCGGATATCATCAACAGGGATTTTAAAACTGACTTGGATAAAGCTGCTGCCATTTATACATGGATCGCATTGAATATTGAATACGATGTTAAAACATTTTTTTCAGGCAAGAATATGTCGGTGAAATTTTCTTACCGTACTTTGGAAGAGAAGGAAATCAAAGAGAAGGAAATCCGCGATAAAATGATTCAGACCACTTTGCGAAAGAAAGAAGCTGTATGTGAAGGCTATGCTTCGTTATACAAAGCTTTGTGCGATTTGTGTGGTTTGGAGAGTGTTGTCATTAGCGGAGCATCAAAAAATACGTATCAGCTCATTGGAAAAGAACCAAAGGGTTCGGATCATGCATGGAATGCTGTTAAGATAAATAATCAATGGCACCTGTTGGATGTTACCTGGGGGGCAGGTTCGGTTGATCCTTCAACACGTAAGTTTGTAAAGGAATTTACAGATGGATACTTTATGATGCCATCTGATCGATTCTTTACACAACATTTACCGGAAGATAAAAATTGGAGACTGGTAGAAATGAATGAAAAGGATTTTGCAGAGGCTCCGTTTTATCATCATGCATATCTTTTTTCAGATGATGAATTGATAACACCGGACAAAGGAATTATTACCAGGGTGAAAAAAGGAGAAGTATCTTTTTTATTAAAGACAAACAAAGGGATTAATAATCTTTATTTTGCTTTTGACAGAGCAAAGAAGTCAACTTCAATTGAATTTTCAAAGAATGGAGATCAACTTACATTTAGCGTTCCAGTAGGTAATCGAAATTCAGGATATTTTACGGTTTATGCGGATGGGAGTCCATTATTTTCGTTCAAACTTAACATCAAATAAAAACACCCTGCTTGATGGCAACAGGGTGTTCACTCATTCATCCCTCAGCGTAACTTAAGCTTCGGCTACTGCTGTGCGGGCAATTTTAATGACAGTAGGGTGCACAAGCCGCTGATAATCTTTGTATGTCATCTGTATCAACTCTGCATGGTTGCAGGCATTAAAGGCAATATTGGTGTCTTCAGTAAGTTTTTCGGCAACAAAAACTTCCAGATTGTACAGATTGCCGAAAGGAGGCTGGGCACCTACTTCACAATCTTTAAATAAATCCTTGAATTCAGTTTCGGTTGCTAATCTAACATCTTTAGCACCAGTGGCACGTTTCAATTCATTCAGGTCAAGCTGGTACGAAGCCGGAACAACTGCCATAGATATTTTGCCATTAATTTTTACAATGACTGATTTAGCGATTTCATTTCCTGAAATATGCGCATAGGCGGCAGTCTTTTGAGCTGTATAAGCCCTTGAATGAACAATTCGTTTGTAATTAATTTTTTCTCTGTTGAGGAATTCCTCTAGGCGTGTAAATGGCATAACGTTTCCTCCAATTAAAGGGGTAAAAGAATAATTGTGTCTGAAATGAACTAAGAATTTACAACATTTTAAGAATCTTGTAAAGAGGTATTTTTTTCTATTTGCATTAAAAATCCCATTTTTGGGCGCAAATAGAATTGATGATGGCTAAGGGAAAGATAATGACTCAGGAAGAACTTCATTTTCTGGGAATAAAGGTGGTTTACAAAGATATGATTGACAACGGCTACGAAGTATTGAATGTTCGTAAAGAAACCGATGTTAATCCTCAGATATTAGCTACCAAAGATGGCAAGAGGTATTTTGTAGTGGTTCGCACCACTGCTTACCCTGAGATGGGAATTTTGGTTCCTCATATAGCTGCTGATGTATTGAAACATGGAACCAAACACAACGCAATTTGTTTGTTTGCCAGTGTTGGAATTGCGAATGCAAACGGTGAAACAGAGGAAGAAATGGCGCATCCGGTTGTAGATGGAGAATATTACATTAACTACAAAGGGCTGCAGGCCTTTCCAAAATATTCGTGATGAAAAAATACCTGGAGGAACTAAAAGCATTTTATTTTAAATACCGGCTTTGGATCATAGGTGGTTTGTTTTTTCTAATCATGATGCAGGTTTGCAGTCAGGGTGGCCGTATCAACAGAACTACAGATATTGATTCCAATCCAACTGAACAAGTTGAGCATTCGCTGGAGGAATTGGAGCCCCTCACAAATTCAAATACGGATGATCTTATTCAGGAACATAGAAAATCGTTTAACAGCGAATATCTTTTACTTTTAATGGGATTAGGGTTACTGTATTATGTAGCCTTCAAAAGAAAATGGTTTCACAAGATTGCTCCTTCTATTTTGTGGGTTTCGTTAGTAATTAAACGTCAGAAAGAATCCAAAACAAGGCTGGCACGAATGACCGTGATTAATAAAACCAAAGATAGTATCACACTGGATGCTCCGGTTTTGGTTTTTGGCGGAGTTTTTAAAAAATCGAGAAAATTTCGTTTGAAAAGTGGTGTCAATAGTGTTTTCCCATTAGTGCTAACTCCTGATGCCTCTCATAAAATAACCATCGATATTGATCAATTCAGACTTAAAGCAGGAGTAGACAAAAGTTACAACATGGTAAAGACAGAATTAACAGATTCTGCTCAAAAAACACATTCATCCTTCTGGAAATTGTTGCTTTAACCAAATAAGACTACGTTTGTTATATTCTAGCTAAGCAAAGGTATTTTTATGGAAAAGAAGAAAGGATTTTGGTCAGACCAATGGAATAAATACAGGCGTAAAAAAACAATTTGGGGAATTGCCTTTGATTTTATTTTTACTGCGTTGTTAATTTCAATGTTGTTTCCAACATCGCGAAAGATTGTATCGGCAACAATTATCCGTTACAGCATGTTTCAACCTCGCCAAACAGAAGATGTAATTTACTTGAAGGATAATGATTTCAATTGGTATCTGACCGGTATGAATGGAGAGCGACACACATTCTCCGAATTTAAAGGACAACCGGTATTTTTGAATCTGTGGGCTACGTGGTGTCCTCCTTGTCTGGCAGAAATGCCATCGATACAGCGACTTTACGAGGAGTATGGCGATAAAATGGTTTTTGTATTGGCCAGCAACGAAGAGGCAGATATTTTGAAGAAATTTGTTGAATCAAAAGGTTATACTTTTCCTATTTATAATCTTTCGGGACGATTACCCGATGTTTTATCATCGCGCAGTATTCCGGCCTCATTTCTGATATCACCTGAAGGAAAACTATTGATGAAGAAGCAAGGTGCTGCTAAATGGGACGGAAATAAAGTGAAGCAGCTACTGGATGAAATCATAAATTAAAAGTTTCATCGAAAAAAGAGAATGGATTGGAATCCGTTTTATTTGATGAATTACCATTTGAATCAATAAAAAAGCCCCTGAAGAAAGTATCAACAGGGGCAGTCGTTAGGGGGTTTATAGGTTGCTAGTATACTAAAGTTTGGATAGCCTTAGCTGGTATGGTTGTTTCAGTTTCCCACTCGCCCACAATTAATTTATAGGTTACAGCTTGTTCTTTATCGTTCATCACAACAGTTACCATTTTACCATCTTCGTTTAAGAAGGATGTGCTGATAATGGTGCTTCTACTTACTGTTGTGCTTATACGTTTAGCTTCAGGACGAATAAACTTAGAGAAATGTCCGATGTAATAATACGAAGGTGTATAAATCAGTTCTCCGGTATTAATATCGGCATGGATAGGAGCAAAGCAGAAGTTACCAACATGGTTAGGGCCACCGTTTTGGTCCAAAAGAATATTCCAGTCGGTCCAGCCAACTGTTCCACAGTTGAAGTCATTTATCATTGAGCGACCATAACGTTCGGCGTTGCTCCAGCGCTGGTATCCTTCCTGCGAAAATTTTTCCACACAGCCTTCGGTAAAAAGTAATTCCTTATCAGGGAAAGATTCTTTTACGTTGCGCAGATTTTCCCACATAGGTTCTCCACCAGCCCATGTTTCGTACCAGTGAAAACCAACTCCCCAGGCATATTTGGCCGCTTCCGGATCGCCCAGAATGGTGTTGGCCCGTTGCGAAATCAAATCGCGGTTATGATCCCATACAACAATATTTTTATCACCCAGTCCTTCTTTTTCCAATGTAGGCCCCAGGTAATTCTTCAGAAAATCACGTTCTTCTTCGGCAGTATAAATACAAGATTCCCAGGTTTGAACAGCCATTGGTTCGTTTTGTATTGTTAATCCCCAAACTGGCATTCCTTCCGCCTCATACGCCTTGATAAACTTAGCATAGTAATTGGCCCAGGCTTGATAGAATTCAGGTAATAATTTACCACCCTGCAGCATGTTTTCACGGCCTTTCATAAATGCAGGAGGGCTCCAGGGACTGGCATAAAACACCAGTGAGTCGCTTGCATTTGCCATGGCTCTTTTAATCATTGGGATACGATATTGCTGATCATGCTCAATTGAAAAACTGCTAAGTTCTTTATCACCTTCTTCAATATAGGTATAGCTTCCGCTGGCAAAATCACTACTGTGAATGGTGGTACGAAGCAAAGTATAATCTATTCCATCTGGTCCATAATAGGCATTGATCAGTTCCTCTTGCTTGCTCTCAGGGAGCTGTGCAAAAACTTCGGCCGATGCATCGGTTATGGCACCGCCAATTCCCAGAAAAGTCTGAAACTGTTTATCAGGATTAACAAATACTGCAATTTCAGTTTCCAAAGGTTGTGCAGCCTGACCAAAAGCCAATCGATCGCCAATAGACATTTTACTCTCACTATCCTTTGAAGTGGTATAAACCGTTATAGTTTTTCCTTCAGCTGAAAATTGCGTTTCAGTGCTCAAATCAGCATTTTGCTTCTGTGGTGAGGAGCAGGCAACAAAAAATAGGCTAAGCCCAAGCAAGTAATTTATTTTCATTTTATTGTTGGTTTTTCAATCGTAATCCACTTTTAGTGCTCTAAAACTATAGCACTAAAGTGAATTAACGAAAAGGTCTCTCTCAGTTGTGAGTTATTTGTGAGTTTTTTGAACTAAAAATGTGTTTACATCTAATCCTGATTCCAGACATAGGTGGCAACAGCCTTGCCAGCTAAGCTTGCACTAATCAGTTGGTCGCCCCACTCAAGGTTAAATGTTTGATTAGAATCGTTGTTGTTAACCACAACAATGACCAGCGAACCATTTGGAGCAACAAATGCAACATTAGCCAGATTACCGGGTTGATTTGACTGAACACGCATTGATCCCGGTCTTGCAAATTTAGAGGCATGAGCTATGATATAATATGCCGGATTGCGAACTACGTTGTCGCCATCAATGGTTAAAGCGCCTAAACACTCAGTACATCCCCCATTAGTGTGAGGTTCCAGTGCTGAGTTGGCTGCCAGGTTCCACTCCAGTACGTTTTTACACCAATTGCGACTGGCACCGATAATCAGGTTGTTGATGTGCCAAACCATATCGTTTCCAAAGCTACCCGGTGCTCCAATCCATTGTTCGGTGAAGTACAGGTTTTTGTCAGGGTGAGCGTTATGTACCTGGCTCAGATTATCAATGCTACCGCCATACAGGTGAAAGGCAGATCCATCAATGTATTTTTTTGCTTCCGGGTCATTCAATATGGTGATGGGATAATCGGGACGATCAGCATTATGATCGTATACAATGATTTTTGTTCCAATACCGGCAGCTTCAAATGCTGGTCCAAGATGATTTTTTACAAACTCAGCCTGATCTTCAGCTGGCATATACAAGCTTGGATTATTGCCCGGATGCAAAGGTTCGTTCTGAACAGTAATCGCATCAATGGTAATCCCTTCTTTAGCCATCCCTTCTACATACTTTACAAAGTAAAGAGCGTAAGCTGAATAATATTCTTTTAGTAGCTCACCACCTTTGGTTGCATTATTGGTTTTCATCCAGGTAGGAGGTGACCAGGGCGACCCCAATATTTTAATCTCAGGATTGATTGCCAATATCTCCTTCAACACTGGTATTAAGGCTGTTTTATCAGGAGCCAGTGAGAATTTTTCCATGTTAACATCAGTCTCTCCACTTGCCAGATCATTGTATGAGAAAGGCTCGGGATCAAGATCGGATGCTCCGACGCTGATTCTCAGATAGCTTACTCCAATGTTATTGTCATCATGGTTAAACAATTCGTAAAGAAGAGCGCTTCGTTTGCTATCACTCATATTTTTTAGGTGGATAGCACTTCCTCCGGTTAAGGTATATCCGAAACCGTCCATCTCCTGAAATTGAGTTTGAGTATCAATGGTGATGGTGGGATTATTATTCAGTTCAACTTTACTGAAGCTTACATCCTGCTTTGAAAATTTAGAACTACCGTCGAAAGACGACAGATAACAAGTTACATTCAGTGCTTCCTCTACAACAGGTGGCGGAGGCGTTGTTCCTTCTGATTCCTTATTGCAACGTGTTCCCATCAGGCCAAACATTACCAGAAGTACTATTGGAGCAGAATATCGGTTGATTTTAAAATTCATTATATAAGTCTTTAAACAAGACTACCCTGACTGTTATCCATCATATCAGGGTAGCCTTAATTTTTTATTGCATCACAAATTCATAGGTTCCTGTTGAATAATCATCAGCCACTGTAATGGTGATATCATAGGTTCCGTCGGTTGTAATATTTCTGAAGTTTGCACCACCCTGATTGGTCATTGTTCCACTCAAGGCCGTTTCATTGTCGGCTCCAAAGGAAATATCCCATGGCGAATTGAATTTAGATTCGTGAGTTGAATAACAATCGGCAGTAACCGTAAAAGTATATGGATGTACATATGTCATCTCAGACTCGATACGGGCATCCCAGCCACCATCAGCATCATCATCCCAGTGGAAGAGTTTCATCGTGTAGTAATGCCAGCTCAACTCGCTGTTATTGATATCAACTGTTATGCTGTACATTTGATCAAGTATAACAGAAAATGCTGATGAACTCTCAGAAAGAGCAGTAGATCCGGATACCTTATCGCCCGATCCTTCACCAATGGTTTCTGCTATGCTGTAACTTGTACCACTTCCATCCGATGCTGTGTTAACAGTCAGTTGGTCGGTTGTTTGTAACGCCAGGTATTTCTTTGTTTTAAATGTTCCTTCTCCAATCAGTGACATTTCATATGAATCTGTACCGTTTACAATCAGGTACATACGCTGATCCGGAGCTTTTTCGAGGTTGATGCTGTATTCGTCACCTGTAAGAGTAAGTGTTACGGTGTAATATCCGGCTTCAGATTGTTGGAAATCTTCAAATCCAATACTGTAGGCATTACCAAAGTCTTCACGAACCACTTCATTTACTGTTCCGCTTACCTTCTTAATGATACCTTCCCAGTTGTTATTTGCGCGAATAATGTAACCACCTGTACCAACAAAACTGATATCTGATTGCCAAACTCCCATTCCCTGGTAAGTCAGGGCTTCGTCAGAACCCCAGCCTCCTGCCAGAGGAGAACCTATTAATGCCAGTCGATCAATCTTATAAAATGATATGCTCATAGCATCAAAATCAATGCTTATCTGGTAAATACCATCTTCGTCAACAGTAATAGCTTCACCATCGCGAACCAGCTTTCCTTCGCTATCCAGTCCATATGCGATTGCATTTTGGCTTCGTCCGTTGTACACCATAAAACCATCACCAGATGTTAATTCGGTATACGACTCATACAACTTTAGTTTTTCACCAGCTCCGTTGAATAAACGTTTCATTAAAATTGCAGACGAAACATTGTCTCCCGCTTCAGTAGCAGTACCGGCGATAAATAATTTATCGTCATCGTAACGGGTTATGGTCATCTCATCTTCAGCAGAAGTTGATTTTGACAGGCAGTTGGCAACAACCGTCCATTTCAATTCCAGGGCTTCTCCGGCTTTAAATCCAGCCATATACAATGCATCATTCAACTCCAGATTCGTTACTGTTGCAGATGTACTTTTTCCAGACTCCAATGATTTAAATGACAGGATAGGAGAAGACGCATCTGTAGCATTCAATGAGTCAATTAAAACTGTGTAATAAACACCATAATTTTCTGTTGAGGTAGCTTCGTTCCAACTGAAGACAATCTTTCCAAAAGGATCCTCTTCATCCAACACCAAAGAATTGTTATCATTCAAGGGTAAGGTAGTGGGAGAGCTTAGCTCCCAGTTCCCTTCAGGTTGTAAGTTGCTTTTTTCTTCGCAGCTCCAAACCAATATCATGGCTAATAAAGCCGTTAGTATATTTAATTTTTTCATAACTCAGTCTATAAAGGATTTTGTACCAATGCAGGGTTTCTGTCCAATTCCTGTTGAGGTATAGGCAACAGAATTTTTGCTTCTGTCATATTGTAATCAACAGCCTGGCCAGTTCGCAAATCAATTTCATTCAGATTATTCATGGTTTCAACCACCACGCCATAGCGTACTAGGTCGTCCCAGCGTTGTGCTTCCTGAGCCAATTCAAGGCGACGTTCTTTCAGAATAGTTGATTTTAGTACCTCTTTTGAACTTTTCTGATCAGCTGTCAGTTCGGGTAAATCAACACGGTTACGAATGCGATTTACTTCAATTACAGCTTTATCCAACTGATTGGTCTCGTTTAGAGCTTCAGCTTTTAATAATACTATATCTCCAAATCGAAGCAGGTATTGACGATCACCACTTGACCATCCGGCTGCATTTTTCCATTTGTATCCAAAGGCTACATTATTGGGTTTTGGATTATCACTGGTTGGTTCGGCAATGCCATAATATTCATCAATCCATGATACATTCTCGAACAGGATAGTGGTGTTTTTTCTAATTTCATCACCTTCCGATTCAAATGCCGCCAATAAGTCTTTTGATGGAGTAATAAATTTACGCCAAGTATCACCTGAAATTGAAGGAGGTAATAACAATTGTGGGCCCCAGTTACCATCGGCTCCAGCTATCCATTGCACTTCAAGTATTGATTCTTCGTTGTTGTAATGAGCACCATCAAAAAGATAAGTGTAATCAATCAATTTATAATTGGCATCACTGGCTTCAACTTCAGCAATACAGTCCAACACTTTATTATAGTCGGGAGTTGGTTTTTGAGCATACGCTTTTGCCATTAATGCCCAGGCAGCTCCTGCTGTTGCACGTGCTTTGTTGATACTTGCATCATTCCCGTATGTATCAGGCAATAATGTGGTTGCCTCCTCCAGATCAGTAATGATCTGAGCAAAAACTTCTTCAGTTGTAGAGCGTGGTTTGTTTACAACACCTGGGTCGGTTGAAGTTGTTGCATCCAACACCAAAGGAACACCACCAAATAAGTTTACAAGGTTGTAATAATTGTAGGCTCTTAAAAATAATGCTTCGCCTCTGATCTGATCGCGTCGTGTCTCGGTAAGCTGTGGATCGGTAACCTCTTCCACGCGTTCCATCACAATGTTGGCTTTTAAAATTGCATTGTAAATGTTCGACCAGCTTTGATAGACCTTATCATTTGTAGTTGATATTTTCAAATAATCCATCTCATAGATAGAAGCATTATCGCCTCCCGCATAGTGGTTGTCTGATCTTACATCCTGAAACTGTACATTGTTCCAAACATAGGCATCGGCCTGAAAGGAAGCATAAGTTCCGGTCAGTGCTGCCTCAATCTGACTTAGTTTAGTGTAAGCGCTGGCAGTAGTTTCTGAAGAAATTGGTTTTAAATCCAAAAAGTCTTCGCATGACCAAGCTGTTGCAGCAATTAATCCGCTTAATATATAGGTTTTAAATTTCATCATTTCAAAGTTTTTGAATTAGAAAGTAACGTTCAATCCGAAGATCAGATTACGGGTCTGTGGATATGTCCCATAGTCGATTCCCTGCATGGTATTTGATCCTCCAAATGCATTCACTTCAGGGTCGAAACCTGAGTAGTCTGTGAATGTTAATAGATTTTCACCTGTTGCATAAACTCTTACATTACTAATATTGATTTTAGAAAGTAGGGTTTTAGGCAGATCGTAACTTAGTGTAACTGTTTTCAATCTGATATAAGAAGCGTCTTCTATAAATCGGGTTGATATTCTTGAATTGGCTGTATTAGCCCAGCTGGCTTTTGGAATATCAGTCACATCACCTTCTTTTCTCCATCTGCTGTTTACTGATAAAAGTTGATTTTTTGGATCAGTCATTCCTTCAGAGTCGATACGTGTTGCATTCAACATATCATTGCCGTACGATCCTTCCAGAAATATATTTAATCCGATACCTTTGTAACTTAAGGTATTGTTTAATCCATAGAAGAAATCAGGATTTGCATTACCAATAATTGTGCGGTCATCAGCTTCAGGAGTAAAAGTACTTTCACCGTTTTTGTCAACATAGTAAGCGTTACCAGTTGCAGGATCAACTCCACCCCAGATATAACCATAAAGTGTTCCTAATGATTCTCCTTCAGCCAATAAAACAGCTTCGCCCCGGTTTGATATGTTACCCATAGGCAAACTTTCAACTACCAGATTAGTTACTTTATTACGGTTAAATGAGATATTAAAAGTAGTGTTCCATTTTACTTCTTTATCAATATTTGTGGTATTCAGGCTGAATTCCAGACCTTTGTTTTCCAAATTACCAATGTTTTGCAGAGCTGAAGTAAAACCGGTACTTGTTGGCAGAGGTGCATCCAGTAATAAGTCGCGGGTGATACGTAAATATGCATCTGCAGTGAATTGAACACGACCGTTTAATACGCTAAAATCCAGTCCGATGTTTGTTTGTTCCGATTCTTCCCATTTAAGGGCATTGTTATCCATCGCATTAGGATATGTTCCAGGCATTAGCGTTCCGATAGGATAATTATTAGAACCTACTGTTCCATAATAGGCATAATTGCTGATTTGATCGTTACCTACAATACCCCATCCAGCACGAACCTTTAAATCATTCAGGAAACCAAATTGCTGCATAAATGATTCCTGAGAGATCCTCCATCCTGCAGAGAATGAAGGAAAGTAACCCCAACGATTATCTTTACCAAATACACTAGAAGCATCAGCTCTGAAGTTAGCTGTTAAAAGATATTTATCAGCAAAAGCATAATTTAATCGGCTGATATAAGATACATTCGATTTTTCCGATTTTGTATTACCAGCAGAAGCAATGATAGATCCACCATTTGAAGTTGTTACACCATCACTGGCAAAATTTTCTGTTGTGATATAAGCATTTTCCCATAGAAACTTTTGCATTACACTACCAGCCAATGCTTCAATAGAATGCCTACCGGCTTTTTTATTGTACGAAAGAGTATTTTCAGCCATCCAGTAAGTCTTACGATCAGTATTGTTGGTTGCAATACCTTGTTTGGCTATACCATAGCTTGTGCGATACGGATCAAGGAAGTAATCGTAGATACCATTACTGAAATCTACTCCGAAGTTGCTTTTAAAACTGAAATCCTTTAAGAAGTTTACTTTCAGGTACATATTTCCAAGGAAACGCTCGCTTTTGTATTCACGATCAGAACCATCGGTACTAGCAACGGGGTTTTCCCAGTTCTGGAATGGATTGCTTGTGAAGGTTCCATCTTCATTATAGATTCCTATTACAGAAGGAGTATTAATAGAGCCAATAAGCACACCTCCATTATTGACTGCACTGCCATCGTTTACATCAACATCGCGGTATTTGGTATAGGCAATACGAGTTCCAACACTTAACCAATCATTTACTTCCTGATCCAGGTTTACTTTAAAGTTTGCACGGTCCATCTCTGAGCTTCGAACGGCACCAACTTGCTGTACCCAACCACCTGATACGTAATAGGTAGTGTTTTCGCTTTTACCCGATAAGGATAGCTGATAGTTTTGAGAAACACCACGACGGAAAACCTCATTCTGCCAATCGGTGTTTTTATTATAACGGTTCCAATCAGTTGATTGTCCCATCTCGGTCATTAAATCACGGTATTGTTCACCATTCAATACATCCAGTGTTTTCCAAACTTCAGAAAAACCGGTATAGGCATCCAGATTAACTTTTGGTTTTCCTCCTTTACCTTGCTTTGTTGTGATCAATACCACTCCGTTTGCTCCCTGAGCTCCATAAATCGCTGCTGAAGAAGCATCTTTCAAAATAGTCATGGTTTCTACATCAGCCGGGTTGATGGAACGTGTGTCACTGGTTGGGATACCATCAATAACATACAATGGTTCACTTCCTGCTGTAATGGAGTTGGTTCCTCTCACACGAATGCTTAATCCTTGTGAAGGTTTTCCTGAGCTGGATGCTACACGTACACCGGCAGCACGGCCCTGTATTAAGGAACCTAATTGAGTATTAGGACGTGATTCCAGTTCCTCGGCATCTACCAAAGCAACAGAACCAGTAATATCTTTCTTTTTCTGCGTACCATAACCTACAACAACTACTTCGTTGATTCCCATTATTTCATCTTTCATGGTAACGGCGAAATAGTTCTTTTCTCCTACAGGTATTTCCTGTGTTTCGAGGCCAATAAAACTGAATACAAGTACTGCATCATCACTTATTTCAGCTTCTAATAAAAATGTTCCATCCATGCCGGTGATGGTTCCCTGAGCGGTTCCCTTCACCATAACTGATACACCCGGAACGGGCATATTGGTTTCGTCTGTAACGGTACCCGTAATGCTCTTTTTTTGAGCAAACGAGTTGAAGGAAATTAAAATCCCTCCGATCAGGCATAAAAGACTTTTATACCTTGCATTTAACAATGATTTTTTCATAGTGTGTTTATATGTTCTAAAAAAAAATGGTAACTGATTACAGGTTGGTTGAATGTTAATGTCGATTTACACGGACCCGTGTCGACATAAGAAGTTTGATGGTTTCTTTTCATATCTGTGGATTTAATGTTGATAGATTGGAATTGATAAACAAATCCTAATCATTTGGATTCAGATGTAAAGAGAGCCTTACTTATGGTCGAATAAAAAGAGAGGTAGTTAAAAAGTGGATAATATGAAGATGGTAAATGTTGTAAGGAATAGAAAATGAGTCGTTAATAGAAATTTCCTAGTTGTAAAAAAGTGGATAAAATAAGTTAACGAAGTGGAGGTGAAAACGAATAGTTAAGTCACATTTTTAACTTTTAGAATAAAAAAAGAGGGTGTCCAAAAACTAAACATCAGAACAACGTTAGTTTCAATTTGTAATAAAATATCATTTTATGTCACCCCTAAATCCCCTGAAGGGGACTT